>CAKQDN010000001.1 GCA_934229275.1 uncultured Clostridia bacterium
GGCAAGATAGCCTGACACACTCCTTTCTCACGTCAAGAACCTTTCGCGGCATAAAACCGTCTGCAACTGCTACGGACAAAGCGATACGAACACACCTATACGAACACCGAAAAGACCGAAATGACGGCACGCCGACAACCGAAAAACGCCGATAGAACCTGAATTTTTGCAAAAGAAAAACCTAAACCAAACACTTTCGTATTCGATTTAGGTTTTGCTTGGCGGAGGAAGAGGGATTCGAACCCCCGTGGGCTTGCACCCAAACGGTTTTCAAGACCGCCTCGTTGTGACCGCTTCGATATTCCTCCAAAGCGTATAGAGTATAGCAAAAAACGGTAAATTTGTCAAGCGTAAGCATGCAAAAGGCTGAAAAATCGCTTTATTGTCGCAAATCGGAACGAGCGGTGACAGGGAATATACGAAACGAACAAGCAAAACACAGACGAAAATGAACGCTCGGCATGGCGAAATCAGCCGATAGCGGCGTCGTGACCTCATAATCCGCGCGGAATAACAAACAGGAAAAAAATAGAACGGAGCGCAAAAAAAGTCGATTGACTTGACAAAAGCGCAGGCTTACGATATAATAGGTGCAGGCAGGTGTACAATCTGCCGGAAATACTTCGATCGGAGGGTAAAAAATGAACGCAATACTTATATCCGCAGGAGCCTGGATAGCCCCGGTTATCCTGCTCGGAGCATTGGTGGTCGTACTCGCCTTGATATTTTTCATAGGCGGCTACATGAAAGCGCCGCCGGACACGGCATACATAATTTCGGGTATGGGCAAGCGCCGCATACTTATAGGAAAAGCCGGCTGGAGATTTTTGTTTTTCGAGCGCGTCGATAAACTGTCGCTCAAAGTAATGCAAGTAGACGTCAAAACCAGCGAAGCCGTCCCCACCAACGAATTCATCAACGTAAACGTGGACGGTGTGGCGAACATTAAAATTTCGTCCGACCCCGTGCTTTTAAACAGAGCAGCCGAAGCGTTGCTCGGCAAAAGTCAGAACGAACTTGTAAGCCTCGTAACGCAGGTCCTCGAAGGTAACATGCGCGAGATCGTGGGTTCGGTCGGACTTAAAGAAATGGTGCAGGATCGTCAGGGCGTTGCGAAAAAGATAACCGAAAACGTTGTGCCGGACATGGAAAAACTGGGTATCGAAGTGGTAAACTTCAACATTCAGAACTTCAAGGACAACGCCGGAACCATAGAAAACATGGGTATCGACAACGTCGAGCAAATCCGCAAAAACGCGCAGATAGCCAAAGCAAACGCTCAGCGCGACATCGCCATCGCGACCGCTCACGCAGAGGAAGAAGCCAACGCCGTGAAGGTCGAAACGCAAAAGAAAATCGCCGAGCAGAACGCGGAACTCAACGTTCAGCGAGCCGAAATGCAGATTAAGGCGGACAACAAGCGCGCCGAAGCGGACGCGGCGTATTCCATTCAGCAGGAAACCCAGCGTAAAACCATCGAAATTACGGCTGCAAACGCAAACATAGCCAAGAAGGAAAAAGAAGCGGAAATCGCCGAACGCGAAATCGCGATCAAGGAAAAGCAACTGGATGCCGAGATCAGAAAGCAAGCCGACGCCGAACTTTACAAAGCGGAAAGAGAAGCGGAAGCCGAACTTATCCGTCGCCAGAAAATCGCCGAAGCGCAGAAATTCGAGCAGATTAAAGCCGCCGAAGCCAAAAAGTACGACGTTATGCAGGAGGCGGAAGCCAAAAAAGCCGCCGCGGAAGCCGAACGTTACGCAATGGAACAGGAGGCAGCCGGTATAAAAGCCAAAGGCGAAGCGGAAGCGGCTGCGATCGAGCAGAAAGCGGAAGCGCAGAAAAAGATGGGCGACGCGTCGGTCATCGAAATGTACCTGCGTGCGCTGCCGGAAGTGGTCAAGTCCGCCGCAATGCCGCTCGCGCAGACAGACAAGATAGTAATGTACGGCGACGGCAACTCCACGAAACTCATCAAAGACGTAATGCAGGGAGCGGGTCAGGTCATCGACGGAATGAAAGAGTCCACGGGCATAGACCTTGCTTCTCTCATATCGGGCGCGATTGCCGGTAAAGTGGCGGCAAGCGGCACCGTAAACGCCGATAAGCAGCAAAAAACCGAGTAATTTATAACTAAAGCGAATTTATCGCAGTTTTCGCATACGGAAACGATGCGCAGGCAGACGGATCATAAAACCCGTCTGTTTTGCGTTTTTTCGGTCGCAGGGGCTTGCGTGGTGTCCGACCGATTCGGACGAGCGCCGGTAACGCGAATTCAAAATAATCGAGGAGAAAAAATGAAACAGACAACGGAAAAGCGACAGACGGTGAAAGCCGATCACCTCTATAAACGATTTAAATTAAGTCGCAGGCAGAAAAAACTCACGGGCGACAAGCGCGACTTCGTCGTGGCGGTAAACGATTTGTCGTTTTCGGCGTACGAGGGCGAAATTTTCGGACTGCTCGGCGCGAACGGGGCAGGCAAAACGACGACGCTTCGTATTCTTTCCACACTCATAAAACCCGACGGCGGCGACGTCGAAATACTCGGAAGCAGCGTGAAAACCGAGCCGGAAAAAGTGCGCTCGAACATCGCGTTTCTTACGAGCGAACTCAAACTCGAGGACTTTTTTACGCCCGATTACCTGTTCGACTTTTTTTCGGAACTTCGCGGAGTGGACAAAGCGGTGGCGGCGGAGCGCAAAAAGCAGTTGTTTTCGACATTCGGAGTGGGCGAGTTTGCCGGCGTTAAAGTGGGCAATCTCTCGACCGGGATGAAGCAGAAAGCGTCGCTCGTTATCTCGCTCGTGCACGATCCCGACGTTATTATCTTCGACGAGCCGACCAACGGGCTGGACGTTCTCACCGCAAAAACGGTAACCGACTATCTGCTCGAACTAAAAGAGCGCGGCAAAACCATAATAGTTTCCACGCATATTTTCAGCCTCGTGGACAAAATCTGCGACCGCGTGGGCGTCATTGCCGACGGAAAAATGATTGCGTGCGGAGAAAAGAAAGAAGTGCTGGGAGAGAAAAACGCCGAGGACGCGTTCTTCGAACTTTACGATAAATATAAAGGAGGTGCGGCTTTATGAAAATGCGTACTGCGCTGACCGTTTTCAAAAAGGAAATGCGTCGCTTTTTCGGCGACAAGCGGCTGTTCTTCGGCACCGTGATTCTGCCCGGACTGCTGATTTTTATCGTCTACTCGCTTATGGGCTCGTTTATTTCCGGCGCGTTCACGACCGACAAGGACTACCGCTATAAAGTCGCGGCGATAAATCTGCCGGCGGAAGTACGCTCGTATTTTCCGACGTCCGTCGAATTCGAAGAGAAAACCGAGGGCGACCTCGAAAGTCTTAAAGCGGACGTCAAAGCAAAGAATATCGACGCAGTCGTGGCGTTCCCTGCCGATTTTTCGCAAAAAATTGCCGAAAATTTTAAGCCTGTTCCCGAAGTGGCGGTGTATTACAACGCCGAAAAAACCGAGTCGTCGTCGGCGTACGGAATAATAATCGGCGCGCTCGACTCGTTCGAATCGGAAAAAAGCAATCTGTTCGACGTCAACCGCGGCGGAGATAAGTACGACCTTGCCGACGAGAAAAACGTCGCAGGAAAACTTCTGTCGTCGTTCCTTCCGATGCTTCTTGTGATAATGCTGTTTGCCGGTGCGCTCAACGTCACGCCCGAATCAATTGCCGGCGAAAAAGAACGCGGTACCATTGCCGCGCTTCTGGTCACGCCTGCAAGCAGAGGCGCGATCGCGCTCGGAAAAATACTCGCGCTGTCGGTTATCGCTCTTCTGGGCGGAGCAGGCAGCACGCTCGGAGTGGCGTTGTCGCTGCCCAAACTCACGGGCGGCATGCTCGGCGAACTCAACCTATCGTACTCGGCGGCGGACGTGCTTGCGATGCTGGTCGTTATAGCGTCAACCGTGCTTTTAATAGTAGCCGTGCTGTCGATAATTTCCGCGCTTGCAAAAACGGTGAAGGAAGCGACTTCCATGTCGTCGCCTTTGATGTTCGTGGTGATAGGCGTCAGTTTCTTCAACATGCTCGAATTCGATCATTCGTCGCTGTATTACCTCATCCCGTTTTTCAATTCCACGCAGTGCATGGGCGCGATATTCTCGTTCTCGCTCAATTACGTCGACCTGATCGTACTCGTGCTGTCCAACCTCGCCTACACCGCGATCGCTGTTTTCGTGCTTACCAAAATGTTCGACGACGAACGCGTGATTTTCGGTAAATAACGGAGGAGAGTATGGCAAAATACGATCTGAAAGGGAAAACCGTGGTGCTTAGCGGCGCTTCGGGCGGCATAGGAGCGTGTATGGCTCGGCTGTTTATCGAAAAATACGGCGCACGCGTCATCGGAATCGCCCGTAACGAACAAAAACTTCGTGCGGTTCGGGAAAAACTGGGCGAAAACTTTTCGTACGAGTCGTTCGACGTGTCGGCAGAGGAAAACTGGCAGGCGTTTTCGCGTAAACTTAAAGAAAACGGCGTTAAAATCGACCTTCTCGTAAACAACGCCGGCGTCTTTCCCAAATTCGAAAAAGCCGCGCTTCTCTCGTCTGCAGATTTCGAAAAAGTGATGAACGTCAATTTCTATGCGAGCGTGTATTCCGTAAACGCGCTTTTGCCGCTTCTTCGCGAGAGTAATACTCCCGGAGTTTATTTCGTGTGCAGCAGCGCCGCGCTCTGTCCGGTTGCCGGGACTGCGCCGTACACCGCCGCGAAAAACGCGCTTAAAGGCTACGCCGAATGCCTGTCGCTCGAAAACAACGGCAATCTGTACGTCGGGGTCGCGTATCCGGGCGTTACGATGAGCGATTTGTTCCGCTCGGACGGTCGCGTCGAAAAAAGCGGAGTGGACAAGATAGCGGCACCGCCTATGAAAACCGCAAAGAAAATATGCCGCGCGATCGCACGCAAAAAGCGGAAAAAAGTGGTCGGATTCGACGCTCACGGAATGAACTTCATGGCGAGAATTTTCCCCAAAACCGGCGATAAACTGATTGCGAAAATCATGAAAGCCAGCCGCGCGGAAGTGTTCTCCGAACTGTTTTGATTGTCAAAAATTCACCGTGCGATATATGAACGGAGTGTAAAATGTTCTCATTTCTTACAAAAATATTTATCAAAAACCGCGACGACGTCAATAATCCCGAAGTCCGCGAAAAATACGGACGGCTCACCGGCGTCGTAGGTCTTATACTGAACGCACTTTTGTGCGCGAGCAAAATAACCGTAGGCACGCTTACGGGAGCGATATCGGTCGTGTCGGACGGAATAAACAACCTGTCGGACGGAGCGTCGTCGCTCATAACGCTGATAGGCTTCCGACTGTCGGCGAAAAAACCGGACAAAGAGCATCCATTCGGTCACGGCAGAATGGAGTATTTCGCCGGGCTTTGCGTGTCGCTGATAATTCTGGTCGTCGCGTTCGAACTACTTATGCAGTCGATCGAAAAAATAGTAGGCGGAGTCGTGCCCTCTTACGAGAGCGAAACCGTGCGCATCGTCACGATCTGCGTGCTGGGCGCGTCCATTCTCGTAAAACTGTGGATGGCGCTTTTTAACCGTTACTGCGGCAAAAAAATCAATTCCGTAGCCATGCAGGCGACCGTCACCGACAGCCTGTCCGACTGCGTTTCGACCGCCGTCGTTTTAATCTGCTGCATAATCGCTCCGTACGTCGGGAACGTGCCGGTAGACGCGATAGCCGGCATAGTCGTGTCGCTGTTCATCGGATACACGGGGGTGCAGTCTGTGCGCGGTATTCTCGACCTTCTGCTCGGCAGCGCGCCCGATCCCGTCCTCGTCAAGGAAATCGCCGACTATGTGCAGAACTACGACAAACGTATCGTCGGCGTTCACGACCTTATCGTGCACGACTACGGTCCGGGCAGAAAAATGATAACCGTGCACGTCGAAGTGCCGGCGGAAGGAAATATGGTGGAACTGCACGAAATAGTGGACAACATAGAGCGCGGTCTTGCCGAAAACTACAATTGCCTCGCGACCATTCACATGGATCCGGTCGCCACTACGAGCGAGCGTGTAAACGCGCTTAAAGCCGAGTGCGAGCGCATCGTAAAGGGAATCGACCCGGCTTTTACTCTGCACGACTTCCGCATAGTGGACGGAAAATCGCACGTCAATATCATTTTCGACGTTGTGATGACCAGAGAAAGCAAGTACTGCGAAAAACAGGTGCGCGAAATAATCGAGAAAAAACTAAAAGATCTCGATCCGTCGCTCTGCCCGATAATCGAATTCGACTACCCGTTTGTGTAAAAAAGCGCGGCTTTAATGTGTTATCCGGGCGTAGAAACGATAAAAAGACGCTCTATTTTTTCAAAAAGACTATTTTAATTGACAAAACGCGGTATATCTGCTATTATACTTGCGGACGATAAAAAAAGAAACGCGCGAGAGGGACTTTTTCCGCGCCGTTTCGGAAGGAGTACTTATGAATTACGACGTAATAATAATCGGAGCGGGTCCGGGAGGAATTTTCTCGGCGTTCGAACTGCGTGACAGCGGCAAAAAAGTAGCCGTTTTCGAGTGCGGCAATATGCTCAGCAAGCGCAAATGCCCCATCGACGGCAAAAAGGTTAAAAGTTGCATCAAGTGCAAAACCTGCTCGATTATGTCCGGTTTCGGCGGAGCGGGCGCATTCTCCGACGGCAAATACAACATAACCAACGACTTCGGCGGCAACCTGTACGAGCATATCGGCAAGGAAAAAGCGCTCGAACTCATGGAAT
This sequence comes from uncultured Clostridia bacterium, assembly GCA_934229275.1. Taxonomy (GTDB): domain Bacteria; phylum Bacillota; class Clostridia; order Christensenellales; family Pumilibacteraceae; genus Neoclostridium. Next base: position 6,776 of record CAKQDN010000001.1, read on the forward strand.
ACGTCGACGAAGTAAACGTTAAGTACGGCGGCCACGCAACCAGACTGTACTCTACGGCAGGCTCGCGTTTCGGCAAAATCTGTCTGCAGAACAAACTGCACCTTCTCAACGCAAAAGTGCGTCACCTCGGCACCGATATAAACTATATCGTGCTGGAAAACATGTTTGACGAACTCAAAGATAAGATAGAGTTCCATTTCAACACGCCCGTAAAAGAGGTTAAAAGAAACGACGACGGCACTTTCACCGTGGTCGCCGATAAGGAATACATCTGCCGCGACTGCATAGTGTCGGTCGGAAGAAGCGGCAGCAAGTGGATGGAAGAGGTATGCCGCGAAATGGACATCCCCACCATGTCCAACCGCGTGGACATCGGCGTCCGCGTCGAACTCAAAGCCGAGATTTTCGAGGACCTTACCAACGAACTGTACGAAAGCAAAATAGTCTATCGCACCGAAAAATTTGAGGATAACGTGCGTACGTTCTGCATGAATCCGCGCGGAATAGTCGTAAACGAAAACACCAACGGCATAATCACCGTCAACGGTCACAGTTACGAGGGCGAGGACAAAAAAACCGACAACACCAACTTCGCTCTGCTCGTTTCCAAGCACTTCTCCGAACCGTTCAAGGACAGCAACGGCTACGGCGAGAGTATCGCGCGCCTTTCCAATATGTTGGGCGGCGGAGTAATCGTGCAGCGTTTCGGCGACCTCGTCCGCGGCAGACGCAGTACGCAGAAACGTATCGACGAGGGCATAGTAACGCCCACGCTCGCAGCGACCCCCGGCGACCTCAGCCTCGTTCTGCCAAAGCGTATTCTCGACGGTATAATCGAAATGATCTACGCGCTCGATAAAGTCGCGCAGGGTACGGCAAACGACGACACGCTTTTGTACGGCGTCGAAGTCAAGTTCTATAACCTCGAAGTGGAAACCGACGAACATCTCGAAACCAAGTATAAGGGCTTGTACGTCATAGGCGACGGCAGCGGAGTAACGCACTCGCTCTCGCACGCGTCGGCAAGCGGAGTCTACGTCGCACGTCGGATTCTCGGCGAAAACGACGACTGACTAGCCGCTTAAATACCGCAAACTTAAAAATCACAGACTAAAAAACTCAAACCAAAAATCTCAATAATAAACTCCCGAATGAAGGCTTTACTTCGCGCGGGAGTTTTCTCGTTTTCAAACAATAATAAAAAACGCAAAACACTCCTCCTCTTAAAAAATTTTTATCGAATTTGACCTTTTTTATTGACAAATTACAAAATATATGATATAATAAACGACATAAAATTTTTAAAGGAGTGATATAACAATGAAAAAAAGGATAATATGTTTAGTAACTGCACTGATGATGATTTCCGCATTATTCTTTGGTTGCGCAGATTCCGGCGACAATGTAAACGCCGTAGAATTGCCAAAGCCCACAGGGCTATACGTCACTAAAAGCGATAATACCGTTCATTGGGACGCAGTGGAAAATGCGTCGGGATATAAAGTAAAAATCAACGGAACGGAGTATGAAGTAAAAGAAAACTACTATACGATTGAAAACGCGGATTACGGCAAGTCGTACGAAATAGAGGTCGTTGCCGTGGGCGACGGAAAAAACTATAGTCAATCGGAAGTATCGACGACGAACTATACTTTGCCCACATTGACTACGGAACAAGACGCTACTTCGGGTATTGAATATAAACTTATCGGCAATACGGAAGTGTCCGTTTCTAAAATTAAAACCGTCCCGATAAACGACATCAAAGGCAAATTGGTTATTCCGGATACATATAACGGTAAGTTTGTAACAAAAATCGAAAATTCCGCTTTTCGGGCAGAGACAGTATGGGATGACATAAAACTAAACAAACATCATTTTGAGGGCGCAAATATAACGGAAATAGTATTCCCGGTGAAACTAAAAAGGATAGGCATGCAGGCTTTTGTCGGACAATTTAACCTGGAAAGCGTGACAATTCCTAACGGTGCAGAAATAGAAACGTATGCATTTGCCGGTTGTTCAAAGATGAAAACCGCCATTATCGGAGCAAAGATAATCGGATCGGGTGCGTTTGCAAATTGCAGCAACCTCGATAGCGTTACGTTAATCGATACCGGAGTAATATATGCCGGGGCGTTTGCAAAAATAAAAGCGGATTACCTGATTATTCCTGAAAGCGTAGTAAAAGTGGGACAAAACATCTTCAACGATACCGGGAAAACCATTTATTATGAAGGCACGCAAAAAAAGTGGGAAAACGTTGCCGATTGGCAGGAAGATACTTGCGTTTATTTTTACAGCGAGGAAAAGCCTTCGACCGAAGGTATGTTCTGGCATTACGAATCAAACGGAAAGCCCGTAAAATGGTAAATACGAATTTCCTCGGTTACGGTTGTTTCCTATTCCCGAATAAGTTCGACAGAGTCGTGAAATACTCATTCGGTTAAAATAAATTTATCCAATTTGACCTTTTTTATTGACAAATTGCAAAATATATGATATAATAAATGACATAAATTAACATTTGGAGGAAGAACTATGAAAAAATTACGATTGTTTGCTAAATTTATGACGGTATTATTTGTCACATGTTTGCTTACGGTTCCGCTGTCAAGCAGTGCATCGGCACTTAAACCCGACTATGACGATGATGGCTATAACAGAAAAGTATACTATTTTTGCGATTCCGATCCTATAATAAAATTATTTCCGTTTTGCACTGTAATACCTAACATTACTTCCGAAGACGATTATTGCTACGATTTGCATTGGGACGAGGATATAAATGAATTCAGAGACGATTATTTTTATGGACTTTCGCATGATTTAGTAGTGCTTGAATACAAAAGGCAATGTCCGGATAATGAAAATTTATGGAACATTATTTCTATGTTGTATGAATCGGACTGTGAAGTTCTTTTGATAGTAGCCGAAGGCTATTTAAATTACACAATGAGCGAAGAACTCAAAACTCTTCAGCGAAATACCGGTTTCGAGTACTATGTATGTCGGCAAGACGAAATCCAAGGTTTTATACAAAGATCCGTGGCAGAGATGTTGCGTCGCAGGACAACAATCGATGCAAGCATTATAGTTGACGGCAGACTTATGAATTGGAACGGACCTAACGATGTAATAACGGATCCGATCTATCTATATAACAACAATTGGTTCTGGCGTCAGTTAACCGAGGTGTTGCCCGACAATAATGTATTGGTACATATTCCCGGTACTCAACAATATATTAATGTAGTCAATGATGTATGCTTCATGTATGTTCCGCAAGTCGGAATTCTTCCATTGCCTGAACCGGATCCCGACTTTGGAAATTTGAGAGAACTTCTTTTGGATGAGTATTCAACTTATGAAAACTGTAGATTTGCGGCATTTACTTACATATTGATGGATACTAATTTTAATACATTTTTGCATGACATGCAATTGAACAGCAATCAAACAAATAATTCGGAGCAAGTTGCCAAAGTTCCGTTCGATGTTTTCGGTTTAGTCAGAGATTATTTTGAGCCGGATCCCGACGGTGTGGAAATTGTTGCAGATTATTATGGGTACGAAGCATATGAGCAAATTGTTCATGACAGAGATATTGTAGGCCCTATCATGAGCGAAATATGGAATCGAGTATAAAAATATAAGTTAAGGAGTGATATAACAATGAAAAAAAGGATAATATGTTTATTGACAGCACTGATGATGATTTCCGCATTATTCTTTGGTTGCGCAGATTCCGGCAACAATGCAAACGCCGTAGAACTGCCAAAACCGACAGGGTTATACGTCACTAAAAGCGATAATACCGTTCATTGGGACTCGGTGGAAAACGCGTCGGGATATAAAGTAAAAATCAACGGAACGGAGTATGAAGTAAAAGAAAACTACTATACGATTGAAAACGCGGATTACGGCAAATCGTACGAAATAGAGGTCGTTGCTGTGGGCGACGGAAAAAACTATCGCCGGTCGCGGACGTCAATGACTAAATACACCATTCCTGCGCTGACTACGGAAAAAAACGCTTCTTACGGACTGAAATACACGCCGATAAAAAATGACACCGAAATCTCCGTATCCAAATTGGATTCAGTTCCGATCAAAGATATTAAAGGCAAATTGATTATTCCCGATACATATATGGGTAAATTCGTAACCGAAATATCCGACCATGCATTTATTCCGGATACTAAGATTGTTGATGCCCAACTCGAACCTTACAATGCGTTTATAACGGAAATAGTTTTCCCGGTAAAACTAAAAAAGATAGGAAGTGGTGCGTTTTCCAAACAATATAATCTGGAAAGCGTCGTAATTCCGAAAGACGCAGAGATAGAATACTTTGCATTTGCAAGGTGCGAAAAATTGCGCACGGCTATAATCAACGCCAAAGTAATAGGCGCAGAGGCGTTTTATTACTGTTCTAGTCTGAGTAAAGTAACGCTGAACGGCACTTTGATTATAGGCGATTTTGCATTTTCGGGTATATTAGCCACGACGCTTATTATTCCTAAAAGCGTGATTAAGGTGGGAAAATATATATTCTCCAATTCAACCGAAAACAAAACCATTTACTATGAGGGAACGCAAGAAAAATGGTCGGAAATAGCGGAAGAGCAGTCAAAAACGTACGTTTATTTTTACAGCGAGGAAAAGCCTTCGACCGAAGGTATGTTCTGGCATTACGACTCGAACAGAAATCCCGTTAAATGGTAAGATAATTCAAACTACAAAAACCCTCCCCGAGAAGGCAAAGCCTTCATCGGGGAGGGTTTATTATGTCGTAATATTTTTGTCGCAATATTTTTTTGGAATTTTCGTTAATTACTGCATGCTTTTCAGCACTTCGCTTACCTTTTTCATGTCAACGCTGCCGGCGTACTCGGTTTTGAAGTGTTTCATAACGGCAGGAGTGGACTTGTCGGCGAGAGAAGCGATGACGTTTTTAATCTCTTCGTCGGACAGCATTTTTGGCAAATACGATTGAATGATTTCGATATTGCGTGTAAGTTCTGCGACCTGCTCGTCGCGCCCTGCCTTAATAAAGCCTTCGCGCTCTTCGATAAGTTCTTTTTCGCATTTTTGCAGAACCTTAACGACGTCGGCGTCGCCGAGTTCCTTGCCCTGCGCGCGTGCTTCGATGGTGACGAGCATGAGTTTGGAAATAACCGTGTTGAGCGCGGCGACTTTGGCGTTGTCGTGCTGCTTCATTGCCTGTATTTTTTCTTTTTTGAATTGATCGAGATTCATAATTTGCTCCTTGAATTTGCGGCAGAGCCGTTTTATTTACCCGATAATTATAACTCAAAATAACGCTATTGTCAACAGTGAGGCAAAAAGAATTGACTTTTTTCGCTCGATATGGCATAATTTTACCTGAAAACGAGAAAGGAGAAACGATATGATAACCGTTATCGGAACAGGAACGGAAGCGGGCGACGTAACCGTTCGCGGAAAAAGAGCGATAAAGCAGGCTGACGAGGTTTATTCACGCACGAAAACGCGCTATAAAAGCGTGCCGCTCGGCGAAAAATTCGGCGACGCGGAGAGTTTCGAGGAACTTGACGAGCGTATATGCGAATTCTTGCTGTCGCGCGAAAAAGAGGGCGCGGCGGTCGCTTTTCTGTCGGTCGGCGACGGATATTCCGATACGGCGGTTAAAAAACTCGCGGCTATGACCGAGGTGGAAATCATTCCGGGAGTTGCGGACAACCGCGCTAGGCTGCCGGGCTGCGACGTTACGTTCGTTTCGGCTTACGACCTCGAAAAAACGCGGATAGATTCGCGCGTTCCGCTCGTCGTATACCAGATCGACGGCGTAGATGCGGCGTCCGACGTCAAACTCGCTCTTATGAAGTTCTACGACGACGAAATGCCCGTTCGCCTCGTTTCGGGCGGCGAGGTCATAACCGCTTTGCTGTGCGAAATCGACAGGTATAAAATCGCGCAGGGAAGCAGTCTTTATATTGACGGCGACGAGCGGCTTATCGGCAAAAAACGTTACGGTTTTTCCGACCTTCTATATATAATGAAACGCCTTACCGCTCCCGACGGCTGTCCGTGGGACCGCGCGCAGACCCACGAGAGTATCGCCGTCAATATGATCGAAGAAGCGTACGAGGCGGTGGACGCCATAAATAAGGGCGACAGCGACAATCTTCGCGAGGAACTGGGCGACGTTCTGCTGCAAACCGTTTTTCACTCGGATAAGAGCGAAAAAGAGGGCGATTTCGATATTAACGACGTTATAAACGACCTTTGCGTCAAACTCGTCGGCAGACATACGCACATTTTCGGCGAGGACAAGGCAACCGACCCCGAAAGCGCGCTCTATTACTGGGAAAAAGCCAAGGCAAAGGAAAAGCACTATTCCACGCTTACCGAGCAGATCGACAGGCTGCCGGATAATTTCCCGGCGACCGTGCTTTTGAGTAAATTCGTCAAAAAAGCCAATAAGTCGGGCGCGAACGTCACGCAGGAAGAACTGAAAAAAATAATTTCGGACAATCTCGGAAAGGACGACCCGGCTTCGACCGAGGAACTTGTTTCTGCCGCCGTCATGCTGTCCGCTCTTCGCGACTGCTCCGCGGAAGAACTCATGCTTAAAAAATTCGCCGAACTGAAAAACGTTACCGCGGCGAGCGACCTCGAAAAGGCGGTAAAGGACAAACTATGAGCATTAAAATAGGCAACGTAACGCTTTCGGGCAACGTCATTCTCGCGCCCATGGCAGGTTTCGGCGACGTGGCTTTCCGCAGACTGTGCCGCGATTACGGAGCGGCTCTCACCACGACCGAAATGATAAGCGCGAAAGGACTGCTGTACAACAGTAAAAAGACCATCGACATGCTTCGGCTCGCGCCCAACGAAACGCCGTCGTCGGTGCAACTGTTCGGACCCGACCCCGACGACTTTTATCTTGCGGCGCAGAGAGAGGAACTTGCGCATTTCGACATAATCGACATAAACATGGGCTGTCCTGCAAAAAAGGTCGTTTCCAACGGCGAGGGCAGCGCGCTCATGCGCGATTTCGATCGGGCGGAAAAGATCATAAAGGCAGCCGTAGCCGGTGCGAACGGCAGACCGGTTACCGTTAAATTCCGCGCGGGCTTTTACGACGACGATATTTGCGCCGAAGAATTTGCCGTTATGGCGGAAGAGGCGGGAGCGGCGGCGATGACCGTGCACGGAAGAACGGCGGAGCAGGGCTATTCGGGCTTTGCCGACTGGGATATAATCTGCCGCGTCGCAGGAAAAGTACACGTTCCCGTGTTCGGGAACGGCGACGTTAAGAAAAATAACTTAAAAGACCGCCTGCTGCTCACCGAAGGAGTCGCGATAGGAAGAGGAGCGATCGGCAACTGCGATATTTTCTCTCCCGGTAAAAAAGACGCGAGCAAAAAACAGATGCTGCTCACTCATATCCGCTATATGACCGAGTATTTCGGCAGTCGCTTCACCGCCGTCAATATCCGCAAGCACCTTCCGTACTATTTCGCCGGGAACAAGGACTTAAAACTGTTCCGCGCCCGTCTTAACACGCTCGAAGACGCCGAACAAATGTACCGCGAAGTGGAAGCGTGCGCCGAGTTCGAGTAAAAAACAGGACAAAGTTGCGCTTTGAGCGCGCTAAACAGAGCAATTTTTTACACGCCGTTTCGTTTGACCGAAGCGGCTTTTTGCTGTATAATTTATTGTATAAGCGGAGCGAATCCGCCCCCTTAATAAATAAATTGCGGAGGGCAAAAAATGTTGAAAAACTACTACGAGCAGTACGATTACGTCGGCGTCATGCAGCCGAGATGCTATTATATTCCGTTCTCGGATAAAAACGAATGGAGCGAGCAGAGAGAAAAGAGTTCGCGCTTTAAGTCGCTTAACGGCAAGTGGACGATCGCGCCTTATAAAAGCGTTCTGGACGTTCCGGACGACTTTTACTTAGTTACGCCCGAGCAGCCGATAGACGTTCCGTCGTGCGTACAGTACTACGGCATGGACTGTTTTCAATACACTAATATAAACTATCCGATTCCGTTCGATCCGCCGTCCGTTCCGAGCGAGAACCCGGCTTTCCATTACAGCCGCACGTTCGAAGCGAAAAAGAACGGCAGAAAATACCTTATTTTCGAGGGCGTGGATAGTTGTTTCTATCTGTACTTAAACGGCAAATTCGTCGGTTTCAGTCAGATAAGCCACAGAGTAAGCGAGTTCGACGTCACCGATTATATTGTCGACGGCAAAAACAAACTGGACGTGCTTGTTCTCAAATGGTGCGCAGGCACATATTTCGAAGATCAGGACAAATGGCGTTTTACCGGTATTTTCCGCGACGTTTATATGCTTGACCGCCCCGAAAAACACATCGTCGATTATAAAATAGAAACCAAACAAAACGGCGAAGTGACGTTTGCTCTTATCGAAGGCGAGGACGCTCTCGTCACGTTCTGCGGAGAAACGAAAAAGGTAAGAGCCGGCGAGAAAGTCTGCTTCAAAGTCGAAAATCCCAAGTTGTGGAGCGCGGAAACGCCCTATCTTTACGATATGGACGTCGAATGTAACGGCGAGTTTATTCGCGAAAAAGTCGGTATCCGCGAAATAGAAATAAAGGACGGCGCGTTCCTTCTCAACGGCAAAGCGATTAAAATGCGCGGTGTCAATCGTCACGATTTCCACCCGACCAAGGGAGCGGCTGTAAGCCTCGACGATATCGTGACCGACCTTACGCTTATGAAAAAGTTAAACGTCAACGCGATCCGAACCAGCCACTATCCGTCCTGCCCCGAATTCTATCGGCTTTGCGATAAATACGGATTCTACGTCATCGACGAAGCCGATCACGAGTCGCACGGAGCAAGCGCAAGCCGCGACGGAAGAGCGGAAGGGTACCTGTCCGATTGTCCCGAATTCGAATTCGCGATGCTCGAACGCCAGAAAATGCTGGTCACGCGCGATAAAAACCGCGCCTGCGTTCTATTGTGGTCGATGGGCAACGAATGCGGATGGGGCAAAAACTTCTATGCCTGCTCGGCTTATATAAAGGCGACCGATTCCACCCGTCCCGTGCATTACGAGCGCGTGTGCGCCGTCGATTACGACGCCGAAACCGGCGAGAGAAAGCCGAGATTTACCGACTATGCCGAGGCTCCCGTGGACGTCGTCAGCCGTATGTACGCTTCGCCCGAATTCATGGCGAAAGGATTCCTCGGCGATAAGGACGAACACCGCCCGTTCGTTCAGTGCGAATACTGCCACGCTATGGGCAACGGACCGGGAGATCTGAAAGAGTATTGGGACGTTATCTATTCTTCCGACAGATTTATGGGCGGATTCGTCTGGGAATGGGCGGATCACGGCGTTTTGTATAATTCGGACGGATTCCGTTACGGCGGCGACTTCGGCGAAACTCTGCACGACGGCAACTTCTGCGTGGACGGAATAGTCGCGCCCGACCGCAAAATCAAAACCGGCTCGCTCGAAATGAAAAAGGCGTACGAGCCCGTGCTTATCGAATATAAAGACGGAAAAGCGGTCGTAACGTCACGCAACTACTTCGCTTCCATGGCTTTTAAAGCCGAAATTATCTGCAAGCAGGGCGAAAAAACCACTTCCACGCAAACCGTGCAGGCAGTCGTGGAACCCGGCGAGAGTGTGTCTATGGACGTTGCCGACAAAAACGCGTCGGTAGTAAAAGTCAACCTCTACACGATTGAAGAGGACGGGCTCGTTCCCGAAAATCATCTTTTCGCGTCCGAGGGATTCGAACTTAAACCCCTTTCGCAGCCTTCTCATGCAGCCGCAAAGTGCGAAATCAAAGAAAACGGCAGATATTACGTCGTAAAGAACGGCTCCCTCGTCTGTTTCGTAGACAGAGGCACCGGCGTTATAACGTCGCTCGAAAAGAACGGCGAAAAAGTGCTTTCGGATAATCTCGCGCTCAATATCTGCCGCGCGCCCACCGACAACGACAGAAACGTCAAGTGGGAATGGAAGTCGCAGCGCATGGATCACTCGTATGCCGACGCTTACTCGGTCGAAAAAACGGGCGAAAACCGGATAACCGTAAAGGGCAAAATCGTGTCCGAACAGCGCGAACCGATAGTAAAATACACGCTCGTGTACGACTTCGTCGAAAGCGGCGTTACGGTTTCTGTCGACTACGAATATAACGCGATGAAAGACGGATGGTTCCTGCCGAGAATAGGACTTAAAACCGCGCTCGGCAAGTCGTTCGAAAATATGGAATTCTACGGCTACGGTCCGCAGGAAAGTTACGTCGACAAGCGTTTCGCGTGCAGCCGCGACTTCTATAAAACCACCGTTTCGGATAACTTCGTGCATTATATAAAGCCGCAGGAAAACGGCAGCCACTACGGCACGAACTACGCGTCCGTCACCGACGGCAAAACGACGATAACGCTCGAGAGCGAGCAAGGTTTTTCGTTCAATCTTTCGCCTTACGACGAAGCGACGCTCGAAAAAACCGCTCACGACGACCAACTGCCCGAAAGCGAGAAAAATTATCTCTACGCCGACTTTTTCATGAGCGGAATAGGCTCCAATTCGTGCGGACCGCGCCTTAACAAACTCTGGCAGACTCCCGGTAAAGGCAGCGGAAAGATAACCTTAATCGTTAAATAAGTCAATATCGGAGGCAAAAATGACTGAGTTTAATTATAATGTGGGTCTTTCGACTGCGTTCGATCTTACGGAAGAAAATTTCAAAAAGTTGCGGGATGCGGGAATAAGCGCGATAGAAATATCCGTCCCTGCGGAAAAATATGCGGAAATAGATTATGCGGACGTAAAAAAATTTGCCGACGAATACGGCATAAAACTATGGTCGTATCATCTTCCGTTTTATCCCTTTGAGAAAATAGACATTTCCGCGCTCGACGAGGAACAAAGAAAGTATACTCTTTCGTATTTTTCGGAAATTATAGAAAAAGCGACTGCCATAGGATTCGATAAATTCGTCGTTCACGCAAGCGGCGAACCTATAGAAGAGTGTAAGCGAGAAAAAAGAATGTCGCAGGCAAAAAAGTCGCTTGCTTTTCTTGCCGAATTTGCAGGAAAACGCGGTGCGGTGATTGCCGTTGAAGATTTACCTCGCACTTGTCTCGGGCGAAACAGTGCTGACATAAAGGAACTGTTGTCTGCGGATAAGCGTCTAAAGGTTTGTTTCGATACTAATCACCTTCTCGGCGAAGACAATCTCGATTTTATGGAAGCGTTGAAAGATGAAATAATCACCGTTCACGTTTCCGATTACGACCGTGTAAACGAGCGGCACTGGTTGCCCGGCGAAGGCGTTATCGATTGGCAAAAAATGCTGAAAAAATTTCGCGAGATAGACTATAAAGGCGTGTGGATGTATGAAATTTCGCTTAAATGCCCCAAAACGATTATTCGCGACAGAGATCTTGATTTCGCGGATTTCCGTGCCAATGCCGATAATATTTTCGCCAACAAACCGCAACCCGTTTTAAGCCGTCATAAGCCCGATCTCGGTATGTGGGAGTAAAAATATCTTACGATAAAAGCGCATCGCCATAAACCACTCGGCGGTGCGTTTTTACGTTGTTTTTTACTCGTTAGTTTTCGCCGCGATTGACACGCGGAGCGGTTTGTGATATAATTTATTTAATAAAATCCGACGATTTCTTGGCTTTCGTAAAGGGTACCGTCGCCTATAAAACGGCAAAAAGGCGGCAAAAGACGGCGAACTGTTCAAAAATAACGAAAAGAGGGCTTGACAAAAGTCAAAATCGGACTATAATATATTGCGAAAACTATTTAAGAGAGGCAAATGCTTATGAAACAATTCAAAACGCAATCCAAACGAGTACTCGAACTCATGATAAACTCGATATACACCAATCGCGAGATTTTCCTTCGCGAACTTATTTCCAACGCGAGCGACGCCATCGACAAACGCCACTTCAAGTCGCTTACCGATGGCGGAGAACAGCAGTCGTATTCCATCCGTCTTATCCCGGATAAACAGGCGCGCACGCTTACTATCGAGGACGACGGCATAGGTATGACGGCGGAAGAACTCGAAAACAACCTCGGCACCATCGCAGAATCCGGAACGCTGGCATTCAAAAACGCCGAAAAGGAAAAAACCGAACTTATCGGTCAGTTCGGCGTCGGATTTTACGCCGCGTTCATGGTCGCGAAAAAAGTGGAAGTCACGTCTAAAGCGTACGGCAGCGACAAGGCTTTCATGTGGACGAGCGAGGGCGTAGACGGCTACGAAATAGTCCCGGCAGAAAAAGAAAGCGTGGGTACGAGCGTAAAACTGTACTTAAAAGACGACGACGATGATTGCAGATACGGCGAATATACCGAAGAATACTATCTGCGCATGCTGGTTAAAAAGTATTCCGACTATATCCGCTATCCCATAACAATGGACGTCGTCCGCACCAAAAAGGAAGAGGGTTCCGACGAGGAAAAAACCTACACCGAAACCGTGACGCTCAACGGCATGACTCCGCTGTGGAAGAAACAGAAAAGCGAGATAAAGAAAGAGGACTACGACTCGTTCTACGCCGCCAAATTCCACGACTACGAGCCGCCCGTACGCGTCATTCACGCCAATATCGAAGGCTCCGTAAACTATACGGCGCTGCTGTTCGTTCCTTCGCACGCCGGCGCCGATTACTATACCAAGGATTACAAAAAAGGCTTGCAACTTTACAGTAACGGCGTGCTTATCACCGACTGCTGCGAAGAACTCGTTCCCGACTGCTACGCGTTCGTAAAGGGCGTCGTGGACAGCAGCGATCTGTCGCTCAACATTTCACGCGAAACGTTGCAAAAGGACCGCCAACTCAAAGCCATCGCATCCGGAATCGAAAAGAAGATTACGGCTGAACTTACCAAAATGCTGGAAAGCGACCGCGACAACTACGAAAAAATGTTTAGTAACTTCGGTTTGTCGCTCAAATTCGGCGCATACAACAACTTCGGCTTCAAGAAAGACCAACTTAAAGACCTTTTGTTGTTCTATTCCGAACAAAAGCAGAAACTCATAACGCTCAAAGAGTACGTCGCCGATATGAAAGAGGGGCAGGACAGCATTTTCTACGCTTGCGGCTCGGACTATAACGCAATCGCCGATATGCCGCAGACCGAACAGGTCCGCGCGAAAGGCTACGATTTGCTGTACTTTAAAGACAGCGTGGACGAATTCGTCGTCAAAGTGCTTAACGAATACGAAGAAAAGAAGTTCAAAAACGTTCAGGACGGCGATCTCGACCTCGGTAGCGAAGAAGAAAAGAAGCAACTCGAAGAAAAACGCGCCGAATATAAAGACGTTGCCGAATTCATGAAAGAAAAACTGGAAGGAAAGGCGGAGGACGTTCGCTTTACCGACAAACCCATGAAGAGCGCGGCTTGCCTGTCCGCGGACGGCGAAATCTCGCTCGAAATGGAAAAAACGTTCAAATCCATGAAAGCGACGTCGCCCGTGCCGGTAGAAGCCAAAAAAGTGCTGGAAATCAGCCTGCTTCATCCCGTAGCACAAAAACTCAAAACGCTTTACGACACCGATAAGGACAAACTCGCGAACTACGCGAAAGTGCTTTGGGGCGAAGCGTTGCTGCTTGCCGGATTCGACCTTGACGACACCGCCGAATTTACGAGCCTTGTCAGCGACCTGATGTGATTTTATGACCCGCGCTTTAATAATTGCAGGTATAACTGCGGCTTTAATGGTGTTTTGCGTGCTGTTAAAGCCGTATATTTATGTAAAAAAACTCAAAATCGGACTGTACTGGATGGTCTGCGTCGCAGGCGCCGCCGTCATGCTTATTTGCGGATGCATATCTTTGTCCGACGCGTGGCAGGGAATAACTGCGCCCACCGCCGTAAATCCGCTTAAAATACTCGCGCTTTTCATATCGATGACGCTTATATCGGTATTTTTGGGCGACGCCGGATTTTTCGACGCGTGCGCCGACAAAGTGTTCCGCTCTGCCGGCGGAAGTCAGTTCAAGTTGTTTCTGACTCTGTATTTCGTCGTGGCGACGCTCACCGTTTTTACGTCCAACGACATTATAGTTCTGACGTTCACGCCGCCCATATGCATGTTCGCGGCAAAAGCAAAAGTGTCGCCGCTTCCCTATCTCGTGGGCGAATTCGTGGCTGCAAACACCTGGAGCATGATGCTCATCGTGGGCAACCCCACCAACATATACCTTGCAGGAAGCGCAGGCATAACTTTTTCCGAGTATTTTTCGGTTATGTGGCTGCCTGCCCTCGGCGGAGGACTTACGTCGCTTGCCGCAATGCTGCTCATATTCGGGAAAACGCTGCGCACTCCGCTCCAAAAGCCCGACGGGGCGGAACAGTCGGGCGTAAAATGCCGCAAAGTGCCGCTCGTCGCCGCGCTCGTTCATCTCGTCGTGTGCATAGTGATGCTTGCGATTTCCTATTACATAGGCGTCGAAATGTGGATTATCTGCGTCGCTTTAGCGGTGAGTTTAACGCTTTTCAACGTCGTGTACGACCTTATAACCGAAAAGAGCGTGCGCCCCGTTTTTCGGTCGCTTAAAAAAGCCCCGTACGAACTTATTCCGTTCGTTCTCGGCATGTTCGTGATAGTTCTGTCGCTGTCCGAGTGCGGATTTACTTCGCTTGCGGCTCGGTATCTGTCGAGCGGAAAGAAAACCGACGGCATTACTTTCTCTTTTCTGTCCGCGCTAACGTCGAACGCGCTCAATAACATTCCGGCAGCCGTTCTGTTCGAGCGAATCACCGCCGGCGGAAGCACGGCGTCGGTGTACGGCGCGATTATCGGCAGCAACATAGGCGCGTACATAACCCCCGTAGGCGCGCTCGCAGGCATAATGTGGACCAATATTTTAGGCGAATACCGCGTTAAAATGAACTTTTTAAGGTTCGCGTCGGTGGGCGTGGCGGCGGCAATTCCGACTCTGCTCGTTTCGTCGCTCATGCTGCTGATCGTTCTGTAAACGGCACGCTTAACGAAAATACAATAAAAGCGTGATTTTGTGCAAATAAAAATCGGCTTAAAACGTTGATAAAACCGAAAAGTTGTGTTACAATACAATAAAACCGCTTGGGAGAAGTACTCTGATGAAAGATAAGATAAAAATGTCGGTCGCAGGACTGGGCGCAAGAGGCACGAGCCTTATAAAAGACGTGCTTTGCAACCGTTCGGACGTCGAAATAATCGCCGTGTGCGACGTGTATCCCGACAGAGTGGAAAAAACAATCTCGCTCGTCAAAGAAAAAACCGGCGTTACGCCTGTCGGATATTCCGACTACCGCGAAATGCTTATCAAGGCTCGTCCCGACGCCGTGCTTGTTTCCGCCGCGTGGGAGTACCACACCGAAATCGCGATTGCCGCGCTCGAAGAAGGCGTTGCCGTCGCAATGGAAGTGGGCGGATGCTATTCGCAGGACGAAATGTGGAGGCTGGTCAAAACTTACGAAAAGACCAAAACGCCGTTCATGTTCATGGAAAACTGCTGCTACGACAAAGCCGAAACGCTCGCGACCAACATAGCAAGAGCAGGCAAATTCGGCGAAATAGTGCATTGTTCGGGCGCATACTCGCACGACCTGCGCGAAGAAATCGCGTGCGGCAACAAAAACAGACATTACAGGCTTCGCAACTACCTTAACCGCAACTGCGAGAATTACCCCACGCACGAACTCGGTCCGATTGCCAAACTGCTTAAAATAAACGCAGGCAACAAGTTCGTTTCGCTCGTGTCGGTAGCGTCCAAAGCGGCGGGAATGGAGCAGTATATCGCCGATAATAAGGATAAATATCCCGAACTGGTCGGCAAAAAGTTCGCGCAGGGTGACATCGTGAACACGATAATCACATGTGCCGGCGGTCAGACCGTTCTGCTGCGTCTCGACACTACGCTTCCGCGTTTTTACGAGCGCGACTTTACCGTAAGAGGCACGAAGGGCTTTTATTCGGGCAACTGCAACATTGCCTTTATCGACGGCGTCGATCCCGACGAATTCGACACACTGAAAGCGTATAAAAACATGTTCGGTAGCGGCGAAAGATATTCCGAATTTTTGCCGGAAGAGTGGAAAAACATCACGCCCGAGCAGATGCAGGCAGGTCACGGCGGTATGGACTGGCTGGAATTCGATGAGTTTTTCGCATGCCTTAAAGAAAACAAACCCATGCCGATCGACGTTTACGACGCGGCAAGCCTTATGATAGTTTCGCTTCTCAGCGAACAGTCGATTGCATCCGGCGGCACGCCCGTAGCCTTCCCCGATTTCACGGAAGGAAAGTGGCTCGTTCGCAAGAATAGGGACGTCAACCTGATTACTCGCGGATAATTTCCGCTTTGGCGTTCGCTGCTTCCGAAAAAAAGTTCGTGACGTAAATAGGACTTTATATCCGAGACAAAACCGCTCGTAAAGTTACGGGCGGCTTTTTTGTTCGTAAAAAGCCGATAATACTCGTTTTGAGAGTAAAGATTTTTTATATTGACCCGAATTTCTTGACAAATTGCGATAGAAACGTTATAATAATGCGGTAACTATTTGAGGAGGTGCATATGCGCACGCGTAACCAACAAGAATATACGGATAAGAAAAGGCGTATTATGACCGCCTGCTTCGAATGCTATGCGCAAAAAGGTCTGCACGGCACGGGTATTTCCGCGCTCGCACAGGCGGCAGACGTATCCAAAGCGACGCTTTATACCTATTTCGCCGACATAGACCAACTCATCGTTCAGTCCACCGAATACTGCATGTCGCAGGTGGAAAACGAATTTATGGAAAAAGCACCCGTAGACGCAGCCGACGTCGAAAGATTTCTTCTCGAAGTTCCCTATTGGACGGCCAGAGAGCACGGCGCCAAATACAGACTTATGTATCAGGTGTATACGCACCCCAAATATATAGAATACGGCAAAAGATTTTTCGAGGGCGTCAACAAGCGTTACTTCGAATATGCCAGCCTTCTCGAACCGAAAATCGGCTTGCCCAAAGAGGTCATCACGCCGCTCATCTTCATTTTCGTGCGCGCGTGCGTTCACTACGCCATGTTCGAGGACGAATACTATTTAAAGACGCAGATCGAAGTGCTTAGAAAAACCGTTTACCTGTTTCTCGGCGAGTATAAGTCGAAAGAAACGCAAAAGCAATAATCGTCGATAAAACGTATTCCCGGACTGAGGAAAAGAAAAAAATCGAAAAAATTTTTTTAAAACCCCCTCAAAACGCTTTACAACTTTATCATAATGAAGTATAATAAAGGCACGATCGCAGTTCGGTCGTGTTCTTTTTGAAAAAGTCGCTTCACTGTGATAAAGCGATAAATCAAAAAAAGACCGCTCGAAGCGAGATCGCAAAATTTTGAAAAAAACAAAAAAAGGAGAACTTTAATATGAAAAAGGCATTGAAAGCAATCGGAACGGTGGCACTGGCGGTAATAGCCGCATTTACGTTCGCGGCATGTTCGCCGCAGACCGAAAACCTCGCTATCGGTAAAGAAATGATTAAATACAATTCGCAACTGGACGCACTCACGCAACTGGACGCAGGCTCGGTAGACGCAGCCGTAATCGACTCTGTAATGGCTC
This sequence comes from uncultured Clostridia bacterium, assembly GCA_934229275.1. GTDB lineage: Bacteria > Bacillota > Clostridia > Christensenellales > Pumilibacteraceae > Neoclostridium. The sequence goes on from CAKQDN010000001.1 coordinate 24,382, forward strand.
GTTACTATGCGACCAATGGCGCGTACGCAGGCAAAATCGCGATAATGGAAGGCTCGCTTGCACGCGAACAGTACGGAATCGCCGCAAAGAAGGGCAGCGAAGCGTTCGTTTCCGAGATAAACAAAGCGCTTTCCGCTCTCGCCGCAAACGGCAAAATGAGCGAAATCGCGGCTAAATACGGTCTTAACGCCGACATCGCGATCACCGCCGACACCGAAAACGGATACGAAGGCGCCACCGACGGAAGTTGGGATAAGATCAAGTCGTCGGGTAAAATCATCATCGGTTACACCGTGTTCGCACCTATCGCGTTCGGTGAGGGCGAAAACTTCACCGGTTACGACATCGAACTTGCCCGCGCGGTTAAAGACTACCTCAACGAAACGTATTCGCTGTCGCTCGAACTCGAATTCCAGAAAATCAGTTGGGCGTCCAAGGAAGTGCTTATCGAAAACGGCACCATCGACCTTATCTGGAACGGACTGACGATAACCGACGAGAGAAGCGAGGGCTTCTGTATGTCCAACGCGTACCTCAACAACGATCAGGTCGCAGTCGTGAAAAAGTCCGACGCGGACAAATTCAAAACCGCAGACGATCTCAAAAACGCGGTAATCGGAGTTGAGAAAGGCTCTGCCGGCGAAAGCATCGTCAAGGGCGAATAAATTAAAAACGGATAAGAAGAGTAATGTTTCCCGAGATAATTCGACATTTATTAAACGGTTTTATGACGACACTGGCGTTATTTGCGATAACGCTGGTGTTTGCCGTTCCGCTCGGACTGCCGATAACGCTCGCTTCGCGCTGTAAGTTCAAGCCGCTGCGTTTCGTTATGCGCGCGTTCGTGTGGGTGATCCGCAGCACGCCGCTCATGCTGCAGGTGCTTGCGGTCAGCCTTTTGCCGAAGTACGTTTTCGGAGCGGCTGTAAAAGACCTTGCCGCCGCGCTCGGAACAAGCGTAAAATCGCTTAATTTCATATTCGTGTGCGTGGCGTTCGTAATCAACTACGCGTGCTATTTTTCCGAAATTTACCGCGCCGGCATCGATTCCGTGCCGCAGGGTCAGTACGAAGCCGGAAAAGTGCTGGGGCTTAGCCGCTCCAAGACGTTCGGCAAAGTCGTCCTCATGCAGGTGGTAAAGCGCATAGTTCCGCCCATGGGCAACGAAATAATAACGCTCGTAAAGGACACGTCGCTCGCGCAGATAATCGGCGTTATAGACCTGTTGAGCGCGGCAAACGAAGCGGTGAACACGTTCATAACTCTGACGCCGCTGGTCTATGCAGCCGTGTTCTATCTCGTTTTCAACGGACTTTTGACCGTGCTTTTATCGTATGCCGAGAAAAAACTCGGTTATTTCAAGGTGTGATATGGCGTATCTCGAAGTTAAAAACTTAAATAAATCGTTCGACGGCACCGCCGTGCTTAAAGACGTCTGTTTTTCCATGGAGCAGGGCGAGGTCATGACCATAATCGGTTCGTCCGGCAGCGGAAAAACGACTGCTCTTCGCTGTCTCGTCGGCTTGGAAACGCCCGACGGCGGAGAAGCGTTTATCGGCGGCGAACGCATAATCCCGCGTGATAAAAAACGCATAAGCGACGGCGCCGTGGGCATGGTTTTCCAGAATTATAATCTGTTTCCGCAGTACAACGTGCTGCAAAACGTCACGCTTGCCATGAACGTGCGCTCAGAAACCGCGTTAAAGGCGCAGAAAATCGGCTTTTTCGAGCGTAAAAAACGGCTTAAACGGATTAAAAAGCAAAACGCCGAAGCCGCGCTCGGACTGCTGGAAAGAGTGGGGCTGGGCGACAAAGCAACCGCCTATCCTTGGCAGTTGTCAGGCGGTCAGTGCCAGCGAGTCGCCATTGCGCGTGCGCTTGCTCTTCAGCCGTCGGTATTGTGTTTCGACGAACCTACGAGCGCACTCGATCCGCTTTTAACGCAGGAAGTGCTGGGTGTTATCAAGTCGCTTAAAAGCAAGGACATGACCATGATAATAGTCACGCACGAGATGAATTTCGCGCGTGCCGTGAGCGATAAGGTGCTGTTCATGTCGGACGGAGTTATTGCCGCCGAGGGAAGTCCCGACTACGTTTTCGGTGACGATGCACCCGAGCGTGTCAAGGCGTTCATCGCCGGCGCAAAAAGCGACTACGCCGAATAACTTACTTTTTTTGGAGAAAAAGTAAGCAAAAAAACTTTTGAGTTAGGAGAATAATAAAACAAGGTTGGTTTTTCTGCTTAAACATTGCAGGTACCGACCTTGTTTTTTATTGTTGTATGGTGGGCGTACTTTAAAGCCTCTCCCTCCGGGAGAGGTGCGGCGATAGCCGATGGAGAGGGTAATTTAAATTTTCGGACAGCCAACGGACGCCTGTCCCTACAAAGACGCACAAACTTTGGTGCGTTGAAATTGACTTCTTTAAAGCCTCCTTTGCTTTGCAAGGGAGGTGGCTTCGAGCATAGCGAGAAGACGGTGGGATTATTATCGGGAGGGGGAACCCCTCCCCTACATAGTAAACCAAACCGAGTGCGATTAAACAAGCGAAATTTACATACCAACCCTCTTCGTCGCGGTAAACCGCGCCACCTCTCCCGAAGGGCGAGGCTTTAAATGCGGTCAAAGCAGAGGCACCAAACCTTGACAAAATCGCACACCTGTCTTAAAGTTTTTTTGCCTGTTTTTTAAATAAGCAAGGTTTTTAGCCATGCATAAGCAGAGGCACCAAACCTTGACAAAATCGCACACCTGTCTTAAAGTTTTTTTGCATACTTTTTTTCAAAAAAAGTATGGTTTCAAAAAAATTAAAAAAGAGGGGAGAGGTTGTCCTCGTCCCCTGCAATTGGAATTCGGCAAAAAATATTAAATTTCACGGGCGTGCGGTTTGCACGAGCCTGTCGCTTCCGTTACGCGTACTCGGGAGCGTAAATTTTCTGCTTTTGCGACTGTGAGTTATTTGCAGTTCTTGGTTGCTTTACCGGTAGTCTTATTCGTGGTTTTCTTTGCCTTATTGGCGGTTTTCTTCTCCGACATTGTTTTTACCTCCTTAAAGTATGTACGGGGGATATCCCTTCCTCGGTTATTGTGCGCCGGAGAGTAAAGTATTATCGTAGAAATTCGCTGTAATTTTATGTAAACGAAGCGCAGTGCGGTCGGAGTGCGTCGACGTGCGTTATAATCGATAAAAAACAGGCGGAGCGAGCAGGATTCAACCGTTTTAATGCTCTTCTCCGCGCATTATATAAAAGAAAAAACGCCGCAATAATTTCGTGGCGTTTATTTATACTACTATTGTCGTGGCGGCGTTACGCTAAATCCGTTCGCCTTTCAGCATCAGATAGCCTTCGATATTGTCGTGTTCGGAAACGGTGAGCGAACCGAATCCGAGATAGTCCTGCATAAGCGACAGCAAAATCGCTCCGTGACCGATAACAACCGCGCGTTTTGCACCCAGAGTGGGGAAACTCTCGGTGAGATTATCGCAGGCGAATATGCGGTCTATCAGGTTTTCGAGCGCGCCGCGCGTTACGACGTAGCCGTGAACGGCGTTCGCGTCGTACGTTTTTTGTCCGAGCAGCATGGAAGCGACCGTGGTCGCCGTGCCGCCTATCGCGTATAAAACGTCGGCGCATACCTTATCGAAAGCGGTGATTTTGCTCTTGTAGAACTTTTCGATATCGGCTCTGTTGCCGCCGACCGCGTCGCGGACGCGTACTACGCCGAGAGGAAGGCTTTTTGCGTACTCGATGACGCCGCTCTTGCCGCTCGTGAGTTCGACGCTTGCGCCGCCGATGTCAATGACGGCGTTGCTGCCTTTGCCGCCGGTGCAGCCGATATAGCCGATTTTAGCCTCGGTTTCGCCCGAAATTATGTCTACGACCACGGGGATACGGCTTTCTATCGTCTTTTTAAGCGTTTTGCCGCCCGGATTACGCATGGCTTCGGTGCCGAAAACGTATACTTTGTCCGCTCCCGACGCGATTGCCTCGTCAAAAAAACCCGCTACGGCGTCTGCCGTGCGAGCCATCGCTTTTTCCTGCAACCTGCCGAAAAGCGCAAGCCCTTCGGATAGTTGAGTGGTGTTCAGTTCTTTCGCGTTCACCGCTTTGCCCCTGCCGAGGTAAAGGCGAACCGAATTGCTGCCTATGTCTATTACCGCTACCATTATTTACCCACGAACAATTCTTCGTTTTCGCCGATATAACCCAGATTTTCGCGAGCGAACTGATCAACATACAAATCGCTGGACATGTATTCGAGCCGCTCCTCGTTTCTCTCGATTTCGGCGCCAAGAGCCGCTTTCTGCGCTTCGAGCGAAGAAGCCTGCCTTCTGAGTCCGCCTATCTTGATGAGGTTGATAATAAGCGATACCGCAAGCAGAAAAATGAAAATAATCGTGGATATGGTGACGATTTTAATAACTTTTAACTTGTCGGTCATGACGCGTTTTTCTCCTTTTTTTGCGTTCCGTTTTCAGTATAACACATTAAGGAGAAAATTTCAAGCAAAAAAAAGAAAATTTCATGAAAAAACTAGGTCTAAACGATTGACATCTCCGACAAAAAACACTATAATTTTCGCGTTTAGTAAAATTAAACCCGACGTTTATTATGTTCTAACCTTGTAAACCGCGAGTTTAGCGTCCGGGCTTGATTTTAAGGGAGCGGCAGAAAAATGGAAATAGGCATTAAAATAAGAGAAATGCGACTTAAAAAGCAGTTGACGCAGGAAGAACTTGCCGACCGCTGCGAACTTACGAAGGGCTATATAAGTCAGATAGAAAACGACCTTACAAGCCCGTCCATCGCAACGCTTAAAGACATTTTACAGGCACTCGGCTCGTCGCTGTCCGACTTTTTCTCGGAGGACGAGGAAGAGCAGGTCGTGTTCCGCAAGTCCGACTACTTCGAAAAGGAAGGCGACGACAGCACGATAACGTGGCTGGTTCCCTCGTCGCAGAAAAACGAGATGGAGCCGATAATGCTGCGGCTCGGCGCAGGTGCGTCCACCGAAAAGGACATGCCGCACGAGGGCGAGGAATTCGGCTATGTGCTTAAAGGGAGCGTTCGGCTGATAGTCGGAAAACGCGAGTATGTCGCCGAAGAGGGCGAGAGTTTTTACTACCGCGCCAATAAAACGCATTATATAGTCAACCGTGCGGAAGGAGAAAGCGTGCTACTGTGGCTTTCCTGTCCGCCCAATTTTTAAGGAGAAGTCAGGCAATGAAAGAACAAGGTAAATTTGATAAAATAATCGAAATTAAAAACGTTACCAAAGTGTTCGAGGACGGCGTTACCGTACTCGACGATATCAACTTGTCGATAAAACGCGGTCAGTTCGTTACTCTTTTAGGACCCAGCGGCTGCGGCAAGACTACTCTTCTTCGCATGATCGCAGGCTTCACCATGCCCACGAGCGGCGAAATTTTCATCGAAAATCAGCCGATAACCGGCGTTCCGCCCTATAAACGCCCGGTAAACACCGTATTCCAGAAATACGCGCTTTTTCCGCATCTCAGCGTCTTTAAAAACATCGCGTACGGCTTGAAACTCAAAACGATCGACGATCCGAACGCCAAAGGCGGCAAGAGAAAACTCACCAAGTCAGAGATAAACGAAAAAGTCAATCACGCGCTGAAACTCGTTAACCTCGAAGACTACGGTCACAGAAACGTAACCAGTCTTTCGGGCGGTCAGCAGCAGCGTGTCGCAATCGCACGCGCGATAGTGTGCGAGCCGAAAGTGCTGCTCCTCGACGAGCCTTTGGGTGCGCTCGACCTCAAAATGCGCAAGGAAATGCAACTCGAACTTAAAAGCATGCACGAAAATCTCGGCATAACTTTCATATACGTCACTCACGATCAGGAAGAAGCGCTCACCATGTCCGACGTCGTCGTGGTAATGAACGACGGCGTAATTCAGCAGATCGCGCCGCCCAAAAAGATTTACGACGAGCCTGCAAACGCATTCGTTGCCAATTTCATCGGCGAGAGCAACATTCTCTCGGGCATTATGGAAAAGGACTTTACGATAAACTTCCTCGGACAGAGCATCGAGTGCGTGGACAAGGGCTTCCAGAAAAACGAACAGGTGGATATCGTCATCCGCCCGGAGGACATTAAAATCTATCCCGAAAACGCCGAAAAAGGGCAGTTTGCAGGCACCGTTCTTCAAACCGTGTTCAAAGGCACCTACTACGAAATGGAAGTGGAGTGCTCCGGCTACGAGTTCACCGTTCAGAACACGAAAGAATTCCTGCCCGGTCAGAACGTGCGGCTCGGAATCGCGCCCGACAGTATTCATATAATGAAAAAACTGCGCACGATAAACGAATTCGAGGGCGAAATATCCGACGAAGAGAACGTGTGGTTCTGCGAAGCCGACTTCCCCGTCGCAAGCACGCAGGGCTTCGAAAAGAAGGACAAGGTAAAAGTACTCGTCCCCTTCGACGCCGTGGAACTTACCGACTACGAGGACGACGGCACGATAGGCGGCAACGTCGCGCAAACGCTGTATAAAGGAACTTACTATCAGGTGCAGGTGTACACCGATACCGACGAGGACTTCTACGTCGATACGTCCGACGAATGGGACATCGGCGACCGCGTGGGCATCAAGGTAGATCCGAACAAAATAGTTTTGCAGCCTGCCGAGGAGGAAGAAGATGAAGAAGAGAAGAACTAGTTTCTTTAAGCCCGGTCTGTTCGCCGCGCCCTACATCGTCATCTGCCTGATTTTCGTTGTTCTGCCGCTTATTCTCGTACTCGTGTACGCGTTTATAGGCTCGGACGGCAGTTTCACGCTCGATAACTTCAAGCGCGTGTTCGTCGGTCAGGAGCAGACCATATACGGAATCGTAAACGAAAACGGAACCATGCAGAACGGCAGTTTCACCGTCACCATTCCCAGCGGCAACCTCGAATTGCTGTTAAAAACTCTCGGAATAGCCGCGCTTACGACGGTCGTGTGCCTTCTCATCGCTTACCCCGTCGCGCTCGTTCTTGCTTCGGCACCGTTTAACAAATACTTCGTTTTGTCGCTGCTGTTCATCATCCCCATGTGGATGAACTTCGTGCTGCGTATCATCGCGCTCAAATCGCTTTTGTACGTTCTCGGCATATCCGAAGGCTTGTTCTCCGTGATAGTCGGTATGGTGTACGACTTCCTGCCGTTCATGATGCTGCCGATATACACCGTGCTCACCGAAATAGACAAAAGTTATTTCGAAGCGTCTGCCGACCTCGGAGCAAACAAATTCACGACCTTTTTCAAAGTCACGCTGCCGCTCTCGGCAGGCGGAATCATGAGCGGAATCACCATGGTGTTCATGCCGGTGTTCAGCGCGTACGCGATAACCAATATGCTGGGCGACAGTTCCACGACCGTAATAGGTAACAAAATAAACCCGCTGTTCGGACTTTCGAGTTCGTGGGGCGTGGGATCGGCTCTGTCGTTCATGTTGCTGCTTTTAGTGCTGCTCACCATGTTTTTAAGCAGCCTCATCGGCAAAAAGACGCAAAAAACAAGCAGTGCCGCAAAGGGAGGTAAAGCGTAATGAACAGGAAACTTTCGGTTTTTTTGCGCTGGGTATTCCTTATCGTAGTGCTTGTCGCGATCTACGCTCCCATCGCTCTTATAGTTTTGTATTCGTTCTCGTCCGAAAAGGATATCGGCGGAGCAAACGGCTTCGGTTCGTTCACTTTCTCGTGGTATACCAAACTGTTCGAAAACGAAGAGATAATGTCGGCGATGCTCAACACGCTGATTATAGGTCTGGTTTCCGCAACGCTCGCAACCGTTATCGGAACGCTCACCGCCGTCGGTCTGCACTACATGACCAAGGGTAAAAAGTTTATAAACTTCATGAGCGAAATAACCGTCGTCAACGCCGAAATAGTCACGGCGGTCGGATTCTTCCTGCTGTCCATATTCCTGACCAACGTCATCGGGTTGCACGTCGAAAAAGGTCTGTTCTGGCTTATAATCGCCCACACCGTTATAACCACGCCGTACGTCATATTAAACGTATCGCCGCGGCTTAACCAACTCAACCCCAATCTCTACGAAGCAGGTATGGATTTGGGAGCAGGACCCGTGCGCAGCCTCGTCACCGTCATACTTCCGCAACTCGTCGGAGCCATGATTTCGGGATTCGCACTCGCGTTTACGTTGTCGCTCGACGATTTCGTCGTAACCAACCTCAATAAGGGCAGTAACGGCGTGAACACGATTTCCACGTACGTATACGCAAGTCTGCGCCGTAAACTCAATCCGTCCGTCCGCGCGCTCAGCACGATAATATTCGTAGCCGTGCTGATAGTGCTGATAGTCGTCAACATCGTCAAAAGCCGCAAAGCAAAAGCGGCGGAAAATACCAATCATTAAACCATAGGAGGCTATATCCATGAAAAAGTTAATTTCGTTAATGCTTGCCGTCGTTATGACGGTTCCCATGCTGTCTTTTGCCGCTTGCTCGAAAGGCAACCGCGAAGAGCAACTCAAAATGTACGTTCCCGGCGAATATATCGACAGCGAAATATTCGAAGGTTTCGAACAGTGGTATAAGGAAAAAACCGGTAAAACCGTAAAAGTGGTCGCTCCGTCCACGTTCGACGCGGTCGAAGAAATCATGACCGCGGTCGAAAAAGACCATGCCGACTACGATCTGCTTCTGCCGTCCGACTACGCAGTCGAGCAACTCATCAAAAAAGACCTTCTCGTAAAGGTGGATAAACAGCGCGTAAACGTCGCCGAAGTTTTCCGCTCCGAATACGTCGAACGCGCAAAAATCTCCGACCCGACGCTCGAATACTCCGTACCCTATATGTACGGTACGTTCGGACTTATGTACGACTATTCCAAAACGGGTAAACATCTCGACAGTTGGGAAGCGCTCTACGGCAACGAATTCGCAGGTAAAAGCGCGAATAAAGACTCCCTGCGCGAAGCGATAACTTCCGCCGCTATCTGGAACAACGCGTCCGAACTTACCAAAGACAATCCTTACGACAACAAGAAAATTCAGTCGCTGTACGACAGACTTCCCGATACCTACACGTCGGCAATAAGCACGCTCGGCGCAACCAAGAAAAACTACCTGTGGGGCGGCGAAAGCATGAAGTTCGATATGGCTTCGGGCAACACCAAAGTGCAGGTCGCGCTCATGTGGTCGTGCGACGCCGGCTACATCATGAACGACTACGAGGACGATAACGGAAACGAACATCACGGCAACAGGAACCTGTGGTACGTCGTTCCCAAGGAAGGCGGAAACATCTACCTCGACAACTTCGTCATCTCCAAGTACGGCAAGAATCAGGAAGCCGCTCAGTATTTCCTCGAATACATCTGCCAAAAGGATATCGCTATTCAAAACAGCGAATACGCAGGCGCGATCAGCCCCGTAAAAGCGGCTTACGACCAACTCTATGCCGATTATACCGCCGACGAAGGAATAGGCGAAGGCGCAGCGGAAGGCTGGAGAGAAATGTATCTCGACATGCTGTTCCCGTCCGCTGAAACGCTCGCTCGTTGCGGAACCATGCGTGATTTCGGCGACAGCGACGGCGCGATAAGCGAAGCGTGGAGCAACGTCCGCGGTTAATCGTTATAAAGCGGCGTAAAGAGCAGAGGACGACCTCGTCCTGAATTTATCTAACTTTAATTTTTTATGAATGACGCAACAATCAAAGAATTTTACTACGACGCCGTAGTGGTGGGCGCGGGACATGCCGGAATAGAGGCTGCTCTCGCGCTTGCCCGTACAGGAAACAACACGCTGGTGCTGTCCGTTTCGCTGGACAACGTCGGCTATCTCGCGTGCAACCCCAGTATCGGCGGCACGGCAAAAGGTCACCTCGTGCGCGAGGTGGACGCTCTTGGCGGACAAATGGGCATAACCGCAGATAAAACGCTCACGCAACTGCGCATGCTCAATTCGTCCAAAGGTCCCGCCGTGTGGTCGCTCCGCGCGCAGGTGGATAAGTACGCCTACCACAACGAGATGAAACGCGTCCTCGAAACCACTCCCAATCTCACGCTCCGTCAGGGCGAGGCAAAGTCGCTCATCGTCGAAAACGGCACGGTAAAGGGCGTTAAAACGGTGTATAACCTGATTTACTACGCGCCCGTCGTCGTGCTTGCGTGCGGCGTGTACTTAAAGTCCACGATAATAGTCGGCGACGTGTTTTTAGACCGCGGACCCGTGTGCTTTGCTCGGGCAGAATATCTCTCCGACAACCTTCGGTCTCTGGGCCTGGAAGTGCGCCGATTTAAAACCGGAACGCCTGCCCGTATAGACGGTACCACGGTCGATTATTCCGCGCTCGAAGTGCAGAAAGGCGAAAACGACATATACTCGTTCTCGGTGATGAGTAAAAAAGTAAACGCAACCAAAAGAGTGTGCTATCTCGGTTATACAAACCAAAAAACGCACGAAATAATAAGAAATAATATAAATCTCGCGCCCAAGTATGCCGGACTTATCGACGGCGTCGGACCGCGTTACTGCCCCTCCATCGAGGATAAGGTCGTGCGGTTTGCCGATAAGGAACGACATCAGTTTTTCCTCGAACCGGAAGGCGAAGGAACGGTGGAAGCGTACGTTCAGGGAATTTCCACGTCGCTGCCGGCGTCCGTTCAGTACGATTTCTATCGCAGCATAAAGGGCTTCGAAAACGTTAAAATCATGCGCGACGCCTACGCGATAGAGTACGACTGCATAAATCCGCTCGAACTGTATCCCACGCTCGAAACCAAGAAAATAAAGGGCTTGTTCTGCGCCGGTCAGATAAACGGCACCAGCGGCTACGAAGAAGCGGCGGCTCAGGGCATAATCGCCGGCATAAACGCTTCGCTCGAACTGCGCGGAAAAAAGCAGATAGTGCTTACCCGTGACAACAGTTACATCGGCGTTCTTATCGACGACCTCGTAACCGAAGGCACGCAGGAGCCGTACAGAATGATGACCTCGCGCGCGGAATTCCGTCTGTCGTTGCGACAGGACAACGCCGATCTGCGCCTTACGGAAATCGGACGGGAAGTCGGACTCGTGGACGACAAACGCTATCGCAAACTGCTTAAAAAGAAGCGTGACCTCGCCGCGGCGGAAAAAATTCTGGACACCGTCGTTCCTCCCAAAGCGTACGCGCCGCTGTTCGAAGAGGCAGGCGAGCCGATCGCGAAAACGGGTCTTAAGTACCGCGACATAATTAAGCGCCACAACGTCACGGCTTCGCTTTTCAACAAGCATTTCGACGTATTCAAGAAAATGTCGCCCGACGCTGAAAACTGCCTGTTCGTTTCGGTAAAATACGACGGCTATCTCGCCCGAGCCGAAAAAGCGCGAGCGGAGCAAAAACGCCTCGAAAACACGCCGCTTTCGCCCGACATAAACTACATGAAAGTGGAAGGTTTGCGGCTCGAAGCGCGCGAAAAACTCAATAAAATCAAGCCGCTGTCCATCGGTCAGGCGGGAAGAATAAGCGGAGTTACGCCCTCGGACGTAAACGTTCTTATACTTGCAACGGCAAAACACCTCGTTTAAGGGGTGTTTTTTCTTATAAGCGTGATAAATATGTAAAAAACATGAAAATATTTTTGAAAAACCTATTGATTTTTGTAAAAAACTGTGTTATAATACTTAACGAAGCGGAAAAATCCGCAATGCTAAACTAAACAAGAAGGAATCAGGGGCAATGAACATTACTGAAGTACGCGTAAGACTGGTAAAAAAAGACGAAGGCAAACTCAAAGCGGTTGCAAGCATCACTATCGACGATTGTTTCGTCGTTCACGACGTGAAAATTCTGGAAGGCAACGACGATTTCTTTATCGCCATGCCCAGCAAAAAGACGCCCGACGGCGAATATAAGGACATAGTGCATCCGCTCAACACCGAAACTCGCGAACTTATCAAAAACGCGGTTTTAACCGAATTCGAAAAAGTAAAAGCGGCAGCCGAATCGGAAGAATAAAATTCGTTTCGCAACGCGAATTACGTTATAGAGCTTAAAAACTTTTTTCTCCGCAAATGCATATAATTGTGTATGAAGCAACCTTTTATGTGCAAAAAACTGCATTTTATCGGTGCAGGCGGAGTGAGTATGAGCGCGCTTAAAGACATAGCGGCGCGCTTCGGAGCAACCGTGAGCGGCTCGGACGTCAAGACGGGCGGTCACGACAAGAACAATATTACAGGCAAAGACCTCGTGGTGTATTCGGGCGCGATCCCGGACGACAACGAGGAATTGTCGTATGCGCGTAAACTCGGCGTTCCGACCATGGAACGGTCCGGGTTTTTGGCTTTAATTGCGGGATTTTTCGATAAAACCGTTGCAGTCGCAGGCTGCCACGGCAAGACCACGACCACCGCCATGCTGGGCGAAACGCTTGCCGTTTTTCATCCTACCGTGCATCTCGGCGGAGAGTATAAGTTCGGTTACGAGCCGGGCGAAAATCTGTTCGTCACCGAAGCGTGCGAGTACAGGCGCAGTTTTCTCGCTCTTAAGCCCGACGTCGCGGTGATAACCAACATCGACTTCGACCACCCCGACACCTATCGGAACACGGACGAGGTTTTGCAGGCGTTTTCCGCGTTTATCCGAGGAAGCAGGAAAGTAATATACAACGGAGACGATCCGCTGCTTAAAAAAACGGTCGAAGGCGGCACGAGCGTGGGTTTCGGCAGCGATAACGACTACGTCGTGCGCGTTTTCGGCAATTCGTTCGATATGTATTACCGCGACGCGTATGCAGGCACTTTCTCGCCGCGCTTCGATCAGCCGTTCAATATCAAAAACGCCGCGTTGGCGATCGCCGCGAGTTATTCGCTCGGCACATGTTACCGCGACGTCAAAGCGGGAATAGAGCGGTTCCGCGGAGTTGCAAGGCGTGGCGAAGTCGTGTGCCTGGCGCACGGCTGCACGGTTATATCCGACTATTCGCATCACCCTGCCGAGATTTCCGAGCGGATTCAGTCGCTTAAAAAGCAGTACGGAGCGGTCGCAGTTATTTTTCAGCCGCATACGTATTCCCGAACGATCGCGCTCTCAGGCAGGTTTTCCCGCGCGTTCTCGCTCGCCGACGAAACGGTGTTTACCGACACTTTTGCCGCCCGCGAGAAAAAAGGCGACGACCTTTATATCTACGACCTGTGCCGCGATCACTCCGTATGCTCGTTTGCTCATACGAACGAACTCCGTCCCGAGTACGAGCGGCTTACGAAAAAATATCCCTGCGTCGCGCTTATGGGAGCCGGCGACTTTCAGGCAAAACTGCTCGAAAAGCGGTCGGATAACGGTGAAATTATGCGAAAATCGGACGAAAAATCACCGGGGGAAGAAAAAAACGGTCAAATGGGTTGACAAAATCGCGCTCCTTTGGTAAAATCAATAATGCCTGCGGAAAAAGTTTTTCGGGGCAAGGAGCATACTTATGAACAAGATAAACAAAGATATGACCATCTACGAAGTTATTCAGATAAATCCCGCTCTTGCGGAAGTATTCACCTCTCTCGGCATGCACTGCGTCGGCTGCGCGATCGCTCACGGCGAAACGGTGGAAGAGGCTGCCGGCGTTCACGGAATCGACCTCGACCTCATGCTGGAAAAACTCAACGAAGCGGTTGACGCCGAATAATGAAAATAGTCGTAGGACTGGGCAATTTCGGCGATAAGTACGCCTACACTTTTCACAATATGGGTTTTCTCGCCGTCGAGTGCCTGTGCGACCGATTGGGCTGGAAGTTCGATAAAAAAGAATGCGACAGTCTGGTTGCCGTCGGCTTTATAAAGGGCGAAAAAACCGTGCTTGCCAAGCCGCTCACCTACATGAATCTTTCGGGCGTGGCGGTAAAGCAACTGCTTGCGAAAAACAAGGCGACGGAAAACGATCTCGTGGTGATTTACGACGACATCGACCTTCCCAAAGGCGCTCTCCGCGTGCGTGAAAAAGGCAGCGCCGGCACGCACAACGGTATGCGCAACATCATTGCCGAAATCAAAACCGAAAATTTCCGCCGCATACGGATCGGAACGGGCAGACCGCCCGAAAACGTTCCGCTTGCCGACTACGTTTTATCCGACGTACCCAAAGCCGAACGCCCTCTCATCGCCAAAGCCATCGAGAGCGCGGCGGACGAGGCGGAAAAGTTTATAGGCAATAAATCTTGAACAAAATAACCGACGTATTCGCTTCCCTTCCGGAAGTGAACAAAATATTAAACGACAACCGGGACGGTAAAAAAGTCTCGGTTTTCGGCGTACAAACTTTTTCCCGGGCGGTGATAACCTCGCTTATCGGGTCTGCCGTCGTCGTCTGTTCCGACTTTTTCACGGCAGGCAGATTCGCGCGCGCTCTTCGCTGCTTTTCGGACGGAGTGGTTCTGCTGAAAGAGAGAGAAGAAACGCTGATAGCCGGCTGTTTTACGCCCTCGCTTCGCGAACGCTTCACCGCTATGGGCGACGCCGTAACCGGAAAAGCGAAATTCGTGGTAACGACCTCGCGCGCGCTCATGCAATTGTACCCCCAAAGAGATACGTTCGCGAAAAGGATTATAACGCTGAAAAAAGGCGGACAAGTCGACCCCGACCTCGCCTCCGAAAAACTGGTCGGTAACGGGTATAAAAGAGAGGCGCAACTGAGCGACGCGTGCAGATTTTCCCGACGCGGCGACATTCTCGACGTCTACCCGGTAAACGCGTCCTCGCCGTACAGGATAGAATTCTTCGGCGACGAAATCGACCGTATAACCGTGCTCGACCCGGAAACGCAATTATCGGTAAAATCCGTTGACGAAGTCGAAATTTATCCCTGTACGGACGTATTCGATCTGCCCGAAGAGGTCAATCATTTAAATAAATACCTCTGTCCGTCGCTCGCCCCCGACTTCAGAGCGAGAGGCGACGAACTCATATCCGGCATAGTTTCGGGCGGAAGCGGCAACGAGCGCGATTATCTTCTGCCGCTTTGTCCGCACGAATCGCTTGCATCTTTCCTGCGCGGCAGAACTTTCGTTTTCGACGAATGTAAGCGCACTTACGACGCTCTCGAAACGGCGTATTCCGAGCATAAACAGCGATTCGAGTCGCTGTTCGGCAAGGGCGAAACGCTCAAATTCGCGTTTGAAAGCATGCTTTCGCCAGAGCAGGCGGCGGCAATCGACGAGAAAGAACTGTCTTTCCACGCGATAACAAGCACCAACCGCTTTTTCGCTCCGCAGGAACTGTACGTTTTCCGCACCATGAACGCTCCGAGATACGTCGGCGACCACGCTCAACTGGTAACCGACACGCAAAACTGGACGAGTAAAGGCTATAAAGTCTGCGTTCTTTGCGCGAACGACAAACTCCGCGAGCACGTTTCGGAACTTTTTGCCGATAATTATGTGGCTTGCTGCGGCGACTATTCGGGCGACGTCACCGTCACCGGCGAGAGCGGCGAGAACGGCGAAATTCTGCACGACTTCAAACTTGCCGTCGTGTGCGAAAACGACCTCGTGGGAGCGAAAAACGTTTCGGTCAAAACCCGACGCCGCAATAATTTCATCGGCGAACCCAAAATCGGCGAATACGTCGTACACGACGTTCACGGCGTGGGCATGTGTGAGGGCGTTAAAAAAGTCACCGTGGGAACGGTAACGCGCGATTACGTCGTCGTAGGCTATGCCGGCGGCGACAAACTGTACGTCCCGGTCGAAAATCTCGACAGCCTGACCCGGTACGTTTCGGGCGGTACTCCGCGCTTAAACAAGATGGGCGGAGCCGAATTTACCAAGCAAAAACTAAAAGCGCGCGAATCCATTAAAAAACTGGCGTTCGACCTTAAAAGTCTGTACGCCGAGCGGTTCAAGGCAAACGCCTATCGTTACAGCGACGACGACAGCCTTCTGCATGAGTTCGAGAATACGTTCGAATACACCGAAACGGACGATCAGTTGCGCGCAGTAAAAGAGTGTCTGGACGACCTGAAATCGCCCAGAATAATGGACCGACTGCTTTGCGGCGACGTCGGTTACGGCAAAACCGAAGTCGCGCTCCGCGTGGCTTTCAAGGTCATAAGCGAGGGTAAGCAAGTCGCTTTTCTGTCGCCTACGACCGTGCTTGCCAAGCAGCACTACGCGACCGTCCTTAAAAGAATGAGCGCGTTCGGCGTAAAAGCGGGCAGACTTACCCGTTTCGACAGCCAGGCTGCCGTTAAAAAAACGCTGTCCGACCTTGCCGCGGGTAAACTCGACATCGTGGTCGGCACGCACAGACTTCTGTCCAAAGACGTCAAATTTTCTGACCTCGGATTGCTGATTCTGGACGAAGAACAGCGTTTCGGCGTCGGGGACAAGGAAAAGATCAAGAATTTAAGGCGCGAGGTAAACGTTTTAACGCTTTCCGCAACGCCCATACCGCGCACTCTGCACATGTCCATGACGGGCATACGCGACATGAGCCTTCTCGAAACGCCGCCTATGAACCGCCTGCCCGTTCAGACCTACGTCACCGAGTACAGCGACGCGCTTTTGTACGACGCGATAACGAGGGAGATGGGTAGAGAGGGACAGACTTTCGTCGTTTATAACCGGGTAGAGGACATAGATCGGTTCGCGGCAAAGGTTAAAACCATCGTGCCGGACGCAAAAATAATCGTGGCTCACGGTCAGATGCCGGAGAGCGAACTGGAAAAAGCCGTTGACGCATTCGTTTCGGGCGACGGCGACGTCATGGTGTCGAGTACCATCATCGAAAACGGCGTGGATATTCCGCGCGCAAACACGCTTATCGTGGCGGACGCCGACAGAATGGGGCTGAGTACTCTTTATCAACTCCGCGGCAGAGTGGGCAGAAGCGATCGCACGGCATACGCTTTCTTCACTTATCGCAGCAATAAAGTGCTTTCAAAAGAAGCGTTCGAGCGGCTCGAATCCATCGGTAAGTATACGGAATTGGGCAGCGGCTTCAAAATCGCCATGCGCGACCTCGAAATACGCGGAGCAGGCAATATTCTGGGTGCCGAGCAGCACGGTCATATGGAAAAAGTGGGCTACGACACCTACTGCGCTCTTCTGGAAGAAGTGCTGGGAGAAATGGACGGAAAACCGCCGGTCGTCAAAAAGGAAGTGCGCATGTCCGTGGACTACGGCACGTTCGTCCCCGACGGCTACGTCACCGATCCCGAATGGAAACTTCGCCTGTACTCGCGCATATCCCGGGTATGCTCGACCGATGAGAGAAACGCTCTTCTTAGCGAACTCGCGGACATGTACGGACCGGTTCCCGACGGCGTCAAAAACCTCGTCAACGTCGCGCTTATCAAAAATCTCGCGGCGGAAGCCGGCGCAAGCGGCGTCGTAATGAACAAAAGAGAAAGCAAAGTGGTGTTCGACCTTATAAAAGACATATCGCCCGACTGCTATGCGGCGGCGCTTAAATGCGGCGCAAAACTGGCAGGAGAGGAAAAGCCGGCGCTCAGATTCAACAACAATAACGATTTATTGAAATTTTTACGCAATTGTCGTAATTTGAGGTTGAAAAACGTTTGATTTATCAATCGTAATATGGTATAATACTTTAGGCTGATATTGTCTACCTTGACAGTCAGACGCTTATTCCGCGCACAGGCGCGATAATATAGTAAAGAGGAACAAAATGCGTAAAAGAATTATTTGTCTAATTGTTGCAATCGTTATGTGCTGCTCGGTATTCGCCGGCTGCAATCTCGTTACGTTCGATCAGGAACGCGACGACAACAAAGTGGTTATCACCGTCGCTTCGTACGAAATCAAGTCGCCCGACGGACAGAAAACCTATAAAACCGAAGAGAGCAAGATTTACAAAAGCGAGTTCAAGACGGTTTATAATTATTACACTTACTACTATCAGCAGTACTACGGTTTTTCCGCAGAACAGGTAGTCGAATTGCTCGTCGAAAACCTTGCGACCGAGAAGATCGTGCTTAATCTCGCAAACGCGTACATCGATTTCGGCTATATTTCCATCGATACCTACGATCGCAACACCATCGATCAGAACGTGTACGCCGCAATCGACAGCGCGATTTCTTCCGCTCGTACCGAAGTTCTGGAAGAGCGCGGCATAACCGTTCCCGATGACGACGACGATCACGACCACGATCATGACGGCGACGACGATGACGGCGACAGCACCACCTATCCCGTAAAGGATCAGACTTCCGGTGCGTACGACGGTATGGCTCGCGACAAACTGATCGAAATCTGCCTCGAAAGAGGAATTCTCACCGTTCCGGCAAACGACAAAGAGCAGGACAAGCAGGACGCAATCACCGTTCGCCAACTTAAAAATCTGCTCACGAAAGACGATCGCAAGCACGTCGAAGCCTGGAAGCCGTCTTTGTCCAAATATCCCGGACTCAACGCATACGATCAGGAAAGCCGCTCGCTCGAAATCGAATCGTTCAAGCGTGCGCTCAAAAATATCAAAACCACCGTCCTCGCTTCGCGCAGTATCACCGAAGAACAGAAAAAGGCAGTGGAAGAAGATTACAAAAACTTCGATAAAATTACCAACGAAAAGGGCGTAAGTTACGTCTACGGCGCGCTTCAGGGTACTACCACGGCATATCTGCTCGCGGGTAAAAACTACGAAGATCAGCAGAAAATGACTCTTATCGAAGAGTATATAACCGGCACCGTCGAAGTTACCCGCGCAGACGTCGAAGCGGTGTACGCAAGCACGCTCGCCGATCAGAAAAAGTCCTATGCCGACGAATCGGCTTACGAAAGCGCGATAAGTAGCGATACCAAACTGCTCTACTTCCGCGACTCGAACCACTTCTTCGTCAAGCACATCCTTATTCCGTTCAGCGACGCGCAGACCGCGGCTCTTAAAGCTTACAAGTCCGGCGTCGAAGCGTCCGTCGGCGGCAACTACGAAGACTATCGCAATCGTCTCGCAAACGAAATCATGTCGTACGAACACGTTGACGGCGAAAACTACGGCAAACCCGTTTCGCTTAACGTAATCTACAACGAAATCCTCAACAAGGTCAACGGAGCGGCAACTCTGTACGAAAAGGAACGCGCGTTCGACGACCTTATTTACAAATACAACACCGACCCCGGAATTTTCGGTAAAACTTACGGATATATGGAAAAATACGAACTTGGTTCTTCCACCGAAAGTTATGTTGCCGAATTCGCGGCAGCGGCAAGAAAACTGTACGAAGGCGGCGTCGAAGGCGCTCTGTCCGAAAAAGTCGTAACCGACTACGGCGTGCACGTTCTCTATCTGTCCAAACTGCCCAAGGCAGGCGAAGTCGTCGGTCTTGACGGATATTATTCCTACGGTCAGTACGATTCGGTTTACGCCGCTATGGAAAGCACCGCGCTCACCGCAAAGGAAAACGCAGCGTTCTCGCAGTGGAGAAGCCAGCAGGTCGCTCGCTACTACAAAGGCGATGCCGATAACGCAAGCGTGGTTTCCGTAAACGAAAAAGAAACCAAAGCAGTTATCTGACGAATAAACGGTAAAATGCGGGCGTTCCGGCAAAAACGGAGTGCCCGTTTTTATTCTTAACGAAAGCACGTCGCCCCGATAAAAAGACTATTTTTTGCGGCTATTCGTGCAAATATTCGGTTTTTCGCATCCGATTCCGTGATATAATCAAGGAAAAAACGAGGCGCTTAAATTGAAAAAACTGAAAGTCGGTAACGTAAACGCGTACTTCATCGAAAATAACGAAAAATTGCCCGATTTGTGCGGTATGCCCGAGGGTATCGCCGCCTGCGTATATCGCGACGACGACTGCTCCGACCTCGACGATATAACGCTTCGCCGCGTTATTTCCGCCAAATACAGAGTTAAAGAGCAATCGGCGGAGGACGTTCGTTTGCGATTGGTCGTGGCAAGCAAAGCGTTTGTGCGAAAATTCGACCGCGCCGAACCTATTAAATCGCTTCCGACGGCATATATAGTGCCGAAAGGCGACTGCTTGTCTGCAATTGCTTATATATCGAGCAGGCAAAACGAGGTGACCGACGCCGTTGTGGTCGATTGCGCTGCGAAAGACCGATATACCGACGCGTCGAATTTCGGTTCGGCTGCCGCAAAACTGCTCGGAGTTGCCGATTACAGAGCCGAGTGTCTGCTCGGGAGCGAAAAGTACGACCGCGCCGCCGCGTCCGATTTCCGCAAGTGTATTCTTGCCGGCATCGCAAGCGGCAAAGCACCCGACGACTATACTATTGCTCAAAAAGCGGCTAAAATCGACTATTTCACGCGCCCGGGAGGAGAGAGTTTCTTCTCCGCCGTGTTAAACGCCATGCTGCGGCACGAAAGCCGTAAAACGCTGCCCGAGGGAGTGGCTCGCCTGCTCGCCGCAAACGTGATCGTCGAAACTTACAAACAGTTCGTAATAAGCGATTTCGGACTGATAACGCCGCCCGACAACAACGCGCGGATAGAAGCGCTGTGCGACTATCTCGGGTGGGACGAGAGGAGTCTGCTTTCTATCGTTCGGCTCGATCTGACCGAGAATCAGATTAAACGCTCGCTTTACGCCGTCAAAAACTGCCGCGCGGAATTACTGGCGGAACTGTGCTACGACGGAGCCGCGCTTGCGGTCGCCGCTCGCAAAATAAAACGGCTCATGCCCGATTACGGCTACGATTTGTACGGCTCGTTCGGGTTCGACGACCTGCGACTTGCGTTTGCGCTCGCCCCCGATTTCGGCGGAGGAAAAATCTACACGCTTATGAAAAGCATGGGGCTTACCGACGCTTTTATTTAGAAAAATTCTTTACACCGGAGATAAAATCATGAACGACAAAATGAAAAAAGTCAAGTGTTTTCTGCTCGATATGGACGGCACGATCTGCCTCGATAACGACGTTTTCGACGGCGCGGTCGATGCGGTCGAACGCATGAAAAAGCAGGGAAGAGTGCTGTTTCTGACCAATAACAGTTCCAAAACGCCCGACGGATATTACGAAAAACTCAACAAAATGGGCTTCAACGTGACCATGGACAACATCTATACGTCCGCCATGGCTGCGACGGCGTATCTTAAAGCGAATTTTGCCGATAAAAAAGTCTATATTTTCGCAAATAAGGCGGTAAAAGCCGAATTCATAGCGCAGGGAATAAAGTCGGAAGAAGAGCATCCCGACCTTATTTTAATTGCGTTCAACACCGAATTTCATTATGACGAACTCGAAACGCTTTGCAATTTCATACGCGAAGGCGTTCCTTTTATATGTACTCACGACGATATCAACTGCCCCACGGTGCGCGGGTTTAAGCCCGACGTCGGCTCGTATCTCGCGCTCATCGAAAAGTCTACGGGCAAAAAACCGATTGCCGTGTGCGGCAAGCCCTATTCGATCATGGGCGACTGCATCCGCGAAAAATGTCACCTCGGGTGCGACGAAATCGCCATGTTCGGCGACAGACTCGGCACCGATATTAAGTTCGGAATTAATAACAATTTCGTGTCCGTTCTCGTCCTTACCGGCGAAACGAAAGCCGACGAAGCAAAGAAAAGCGGGCTCGACATAACCTTTACTCTGCCTTCCATATGCGAATGGGACGCTTAAACAAGGCAAAAATTAAATTTTGTCACATTATCGTTGCAAAATTTTCCGTTTTGTATTATAATAGTACTATTCTTCGACTCGGTAAAATAGTTTTGCGTGCGGAGAATGCTGCGGATATGGCTTTGGCGGCTTTAATCGACAGCGAGTAAACGTATCGTTTGTCGGCGTAAACGAGTTCGCTTTTGTCGTTTATCCCGATCGTAGCGATAACCGACCAGTCGCCCACCGCACCCAGATTTTTGCCGTTGGCAAGTCCCGGGCGTATGGAGCCGCGGAATACGCTCAAAGTACCTTTTTTGCCGTACGGACAAATAGCCGAGTCCACCGCTATGATTTTTCGTCCGGGGTGCAGTAAACCGATTTTTTCGGTCTCGCTTGAAAAATTCAGCGCGTGAACGGGATTATCGCAAGTACCGTAAACGGGAGCCGGAACGGAAAAGTTCTCGGTTAAAAGTTTCCCGGTTATCGGACCGAAACTGTCACCCGATACTTTAGGCGAGCCTATGCACAGTATGACGGGCGGAAGGTCCTGATTCAATACGAATTGTCTGAATAAATAATTTGCGTCCATAGATAGAATTTTCGCCTGTATTCGGGCGTTGTATACGACGCAAAAAGGAGGTTGCATGTCTTTTATCGATATAGGAATAATTTCCGTGGTCGGCTTGTGTGCGCTTGTCGGCTTGTGGCGCGGAACGGGCAAAACGCTCATAAAACTGCTTTGCTTCGTGCTTGCGCTTTTAACTTGCTTTTTTCTGTCCGATTATTTTTTGAGATTTCTGCTCGGAGTGGACGCTATCAAAAATCTCGCGCTCGGCGATACGTTTTCCATTTATAAACTGATTAAAGACCGTTTCGGCGACGTCGAAAGCGCTACGGGAGTGGCGAAAACGCTGTACGATTCGCTGCTCGTCCGCTATGATGCGCTCGGCGGTGAGGCTGCCTGGGGAGCAAGCAAACAGGAATTTCTTGCCGTTGCCATGTCGCTTCATATGTTCACGATATTCACGACCGCCGTTCTATACGCCGCGGCAAGAATACTCGCAACCATTCTCGGCTACGTTCTTAAAATTATTTTCGTTCACGGCGAACCCAATCTTGTCAGCCGTATTTTCGGATTGGTTATCGGCGCGGCAAAAGGCGTTTTAACGGTCATGATTTTGTTGTTTGCGCTGTCGGTCGTGTTCCCGTTTTCCGCCGGCATGAACGACCAACTCACCAAAAGCAAGACTTCGCAGATGCTTTGTAACGCCGAATACGGCTTTTTTTCCGAACGTTTGTACCGTAACAGCACGCTCGAATTTATGCTCGAAAACAAGTTCGGCACAAAAAGCGAGCCGGAAGCCCCCGGCGGCGAAACAGGTCAATCGGAAGTAAAAACCGCGTATATCGTCAGAGTTACGCCCCCGCAGACTGACGCGAACGTGTAAGTCCCAAATGCGTAAAATTCGATAAGCAAGTTCGACGCAGACCGTAAAAAGTCTGCGTTTTTTGCGTGTTGCGGAGCGAAATCGTTGATTTTTGTTTGCGCTTATGGTATAATATTTGCCGTGCTTAAAGGGAGCGGCGGTGTCTTCCTAAGCGGCGAGAGACGAGAAAACGGCAACTCTCGGAGGAGAAATTTATGTATTATCTGTTGCTTTTCGCGGCTTCCGTTTTATTTTCCGTTCAATTCGTATTCACGAAATGTTTCCAGAAAATCAAAGGAGGCGGCTTTTTTTATTCGCTCGTGTTCGGGCTGATCGTGTCGCTCGTGTCCGTGCCGATTTTTCTTGCCGTCAACGGCTTTAAATTCGAATTCTCTGCGTTTTCGCTTGTCGTCGCCGCGATTTATACCGCTAACAATATAATCTTAACCGCGTTTTCCACGAAAGCGCTCACCTGCGCCGACCTGTCGCTTTTCAGCCTTTTTATGCTGCTCGGAGGCATGATAGTGCCGTTTTTATACGGTATCTGCGTCGGGGAAAGCGTCAATGCCATGAAAATAATCGGTGTAGTCGCCGTAAGCGCGTCGATGTTCGTCAGCCTTAAACCCGATAAAAACAAGAAAAATTCGCTGTTCGCAATCGTCTGCATGATTGTGGTTTTTGTCTGTAACGGTCTTAGCGGCATAATCACCGCATACCATCAGAGCGGCGTCGGAGATGCGGTCGGTTCGTCCGCTTTTCTCATGCTCCAGAACGTTTTCCGTGCGGGGATTTCGGTTGTAATTCTCGCCGTGATCGCTGTCGTAAATAAAGTAAGAACGGGTCGCGCCGACGGCGAAACGCTTTCTCCCGAAAACCCGACCGATTTCTCTTCGCCCGATTCGGGTGCCGAAAAGAAACAAACGGCTATAAAAGCGTGGATAGTCGCGATATCCGTCTCCGCCGGATATGCGGTCGTAAACGGAGCCGGCAATCTCTTCGCGACCGTTTCGGTCGCCGAGTTGCCCGCAGTCGTCGTCTACCCGATAATAACCGGTTGCGGCGTGTTTTTTTCTACGCTTTTCGGACTGTTTTTCGGCGAAAAAATAGATTTGCGCAAAACTTTGTCCGTTTTGCTCGTAATTTCCGGAACGGTGCTTATGATGTTCTGATTGAGCGTATTTACATAAAGCAAATACCGAAAGAACAAAGCCGCTTCGACAAATTCAACCGTAGCCTGTTTTTTATAGGACAAAAAAATAGCGATAACACAAAAATAGCAGTGGTATTTTAAATCAATCAAAAAACGCACTCGGGTGCTTTGCCGTGTGCGTTTTTTATATGTCGAATAATAATTTAATTAAAGACTGCTGTTTTTTCGCGGAGAGTGTGCAGATTGCTCGGAGAGTTTTTCGCCGAAAATCGGGGCAGCGAGCGAGATTGCGTAATAGCGGATAAATACTCCTCGCGAGAAAGGCTATTCGGTTTTCCCGGCGGTTTTTTCGGGTTGGGCTTGCGCTTGCTTTTTCTCTTCTTCCGAAAGATGAGGGAATTTCTTTTTTAATAGATCCCACATTATGTCCGCCGTTTTTTCCGCGCCGTAATTGTCGTGATGAGCGCGCGCTTTTTCCGCCATTTTTTCGAGTTCATCGGGATTATCGTAGAAAAACCGCACTTTTTCGGCTGCTCTTTTGGGATTTAATATCGCAATCGCGTTACCGACGTGGTCGATGTAGTAGTGAGCGTTGTGCTGTTCCATCTGTGTGGCGTAACTCGTGATTATCTCGGGAACGCCGAAAAAGCAAGGTTCGGCGACCGACGACGCACCGCTTTTGCCCATAAACAAGTCGGCGGAAGCAAGCAACTCTAAAATTCTGTCGGTAAAGCCGAACACGCGGAAATCGACGGTGGGGGAGGGCGTT
Source organism: uncultured Clostridia bacterium (assembly GCA_934229275.1). GTDB lineage: Bacteria > Bacillota > Clostridia > Christensenellales > Pumilibacteraceae > Neoclostridium. The sequence goes on from CAKQDN010000001.1 coordinate 49,273, forward strand.
ATCGCCTTTAATTTGTCGTAAAGTTTGGTGTTTTTGCCGCAAACGGGTATGACCGTTATGTTCATGTCGCTCCGGGCGAGCAGTGCGGCGACTTTGCCCATTTTTCCTATTCCGTAACCGCCGTCGAACAATACGACTGTGAAGCGGTTTTCGTCCAGCCCGAGCGCCTTACGGTTGACTTTTTTATCGAGCGGAATGGAAAACGCCTCTTTGCGGATGGCGAACGGCACGAGCGCGAGATTGTTTTCGTTAAACCGTTTCGGGTAGTGTTTTATAGCGGCGTCGTAGCCCGATTTTGCCGAAACCAGCGTCATGTCGTTGGGGTAGCAGCACAGCGGAATTATCTCGACGTCGGGAACGTAACTGACGTTTATGGGCTTGGAGTCGCTGTTCGCGACGTAGTAGGCAGTGGACCAGTGAGTGGACAGGAACATGTCGGCTTTTAAACGGTCGACGTATTCGGTGGCGTACTTGTTGGCATGCGGAACGAAGTTCATTATAAGTTCGCTACACGCCTGTGGACCGAGAAGGTGCATGACCGACAGGCTTAAATAGCCGTAAAAAGGCATACGGTTGTACATGCGGACGTTGTTGCATAGCATTTTCTCGAACCGAACGAGCGGTTTTTTCCCGCTTTCGGCGAAAAAATGCGAGCGTACGACTCTCGTATACTGACCGTATTTTTTCTCGAACGCATCGGCTATGCTGCGCTCGGGCGCTATGTGACCCATTCCGGCTTCGACGAACGCGAATACGACTTTGGGTTTGTAAAATTTAGGTTTACTCATTTATTTCCGATTGCGTTTGTCCTTGCGCAGAAGTTTTTTCTTCTTTTACGTTTTCGCTGAGTACTATATACAGGCAGTAGAACATCGCGAAGTATGGTGAAACGAAGAACACGTCAAGAAGCGACATGCACACGAGCGACGCGCAGCCTGCCGCGAACATGAGTTTTTCGTATGAATAGTTTTTAACGTACAGACGCACCGACATATAGCGGTGGAACAGGTATCCGATAAGTCCCACGGCTCCGCAACTGCCGAGATACTGAAGTACGGTGTTGTGAGCCATGCCCGAGAATCTGGTCATTCCGCCCAACCTTAGCGCTTCGAACGCGTTATAAAATCCCACGCCGAACACGGGTGCCTGTTTGAAAAACTCGAAATAGCCTTTCCATAGGTCGAACCGACCGCGTGACGCTTCCGCCACGTCGCCCGAGCCCGAAACCGAGTTCTTAATGAAAAAGTCGGTAAATACTTCGATTTTGCCGCACAAAACGATTATAAGCGCGATGAGGACGTATGCAAGCACGAAACACGCCGACTGCACGCCGAGTGCCGAGCGCAGGTTTTTGTTCTTTACGAAAGAAATTATCGTAAGAATAACGCACATGGGCGCGCCTACGACCAGAGCCGTCCGCGACATGGTAAAGTACGTTGCCGTGATCGCTATGAAAACGGCGAAATAGTTGAAGTACAAATTGTAATTTTTGTTGATGAGGTAGTATGCTGCCGGGATAAGCATGACGAGGAGCGCGCCGATCGTGTTGCTTATTCCCCAGCCTATGTGCATGACCGCTTTCCAGTCGCTGCTCATAATGCCGTAATCGCCGAAGTTGAAAGCGTAAAAAGCGGCAAGTTCCGCGCTCACCAGCAGCATCACGGCCACCATAGTGCGCGCAAGGTAAATGCGAGTACTCTCTGTGTTGTCGCAGAAGAAAGCAAACGCCGCATAAAAAGCGAGGAACATTCCGCCTATTCCGAACGCGTACAAAAGCGACGAAAAGTCGTACGGCTTATGGAAAAGTCCGCCTGCGATCGTGACGACGAACAGCACGGCGAAAGCAAGTGACATGGGTCTAAGAAGAAGGTTCGCTTTATGATCTCTCGTCTTGTAGATTTTCGCAAAGTAGTATGTAACCGCACACGCGATTATAACGACGGCGACGGCAAACGCGACTATCGTAAGCGGAGAAGTGAAGTATTTCATTTCGTCGTCTGAAGAGCCGCTCGAACGGAAGGACAACTGAAAAACGAGTGTCAAGAGAGGTGGGAAAGCGTAGCGTTCGTTGTCCGACAGAATAAGCGCCGCCGCGAACAGAACCGCCGAAACGATTACGCCGAGGCGCGTTAAGCCCGTTACGAAAAACACGAACGCAAGGGCGGTTACAGCCGCGATATAGTAAGGACTTTTGAAAAGCCTTATTATCGTGCCTTTAAGCCGATCGTTATCCTTTTTGCTCATTCTTGATTTTCCTCCTGTATTCGCTGGGGACCATGGTAAATATCTGTTCTTCGGTGGCTTTTTCGTCTTCGCTCATGGCAAGAGTACGCAGTTTTTCGAGTTGTTCGTCGAACTTTTTGCGGTCTATTTCCTGCAATTTGTTGACGAAAACGCCCTCATGAGCGGTTTTATCCACTTTTTCCTTGTCGTAACGCAGTTCTTCGAACAGTTTTTCGCCGGGGCGCAGTCCTGTTATTTCGATCGGGATATCGACTTCCGGAACCAGCCCGTTAAGACGTATAAGGTCGCACGCAAGGTCGTAGATGTACACGGGTTCGCCCATGTCCAGCACGAACACTTCGCCGCGTGAAGCGAACGCTCCCGTCTGAAGAACCAGTCTTACGGCTTCCGGAATGGACATAAAGTAGCGTTTAATATTGCGGTCGGTAAGCGTTACGGGACCGCCTTTACGGATCTGATCGAGGAAAATAGGCACGACCGAGCCGTTGCTTCCGAGCACGTTGCCGAAACGGACCGCCGCTATTTTCAGTGAGCCTGTTTTTCCGCGCGTCTGCACGAGCATTTCGGCAATACGCTTGCTCGCACCCATGACGTTGGAGGGGTTCACGGCTTTGTCGGTGGAGATAAGCACCATCTTGCCTGTGCCGTATTTCTGCGCGCACTCGATGACGTTGAGCGTGCCGAAAACGTTGTTTTTAATGGCTTCCGTGGGCGCGATTTCCATCATCGGAACGTGTTTGTACGCCGCCGCGTGGAAGATGATTTCGGGGTGATACTGTTCGAACACTTCTTCGAGTTTGGCACGCTCCCGAACGGTACCGATGACGAGCGTGTAGCGACTGCGGTCGAATTTCTGCATGAATTCCTGATTGAGGAAGAACATGCCGTTTTCGTGCATATCGAAAATAACGAGGTGTTTGCAGCCGAACGTCAGTACTTGTCTGCACAGTTCGCTGCCTATCGAGCCTGCTCCGCCGGTGACCATGACCACTTTGTCTTTAACCGAGCAGTCTATAAGTTCGCGGCGCACTTTGAATTCGTCGCGACCCAAAAGGTTTTCGATTTTAATGTCCTGAATGGACAGCGAGCCGCTCGAATATTCGTCGGCGTCGAGATAGCCGGGGACGAATTTAATGGGGATGTTAAGCGGTTTGCAAAGGTTGTAAATGTGGCGCAGTTGCGACTTGTTAAGGCTGATTATCGCGATGACTATGGCGCCTGCCGTGTATTTTTCGGCGACTTCCGCGACGTTTTCGATGGGGCCGACTATGGGTACGCCGCAGATTTTGGCGTGCTGTTTGTTCTTGTCGTCGTCGAGCGCGGCAACGGGGAGGTAGCCTTCCGAAGGATTCTGCATGAATCGCGTGATTATAAGCGCGCCGGTGTAGCCCGCTCCGATTATTATCGTGCGTTTGAGCGTGGGTTTATTGGACTTGCCCGTTTTGTTGTAGTACAGAATGGTGTTGATTATTCCGTAGCGGAAACGCCAACTGCCGCACAGACAGAACGCGAAAAGTATGTACATTAAAATTACCGGAGCCCAGTACGGAATTCCGAAAAATTCGTAAAGCACTATTTTTGCCGCCCATATGACGACGAGCGCGAAAACAAACGCCGCGATAAACCGCTGAACGTCGTTTTTGCCGGCGTATTTCCACACCGTGCCGTAGCAGCGGAAGATAAGCAGCATGACAATCGTCGTTACGACCGAAACCGGCATTATTATCGTCCAGCGATTGGTTCCGTAACCGTACGACGGGTCAATACGATAGTACATTATGGCGTCGGCAAGCCAGAACGCCAGCATGCATAGGGCGACGTCGGCAAGCAACGTGAGAATAAACATCAGCCAGAACGGAATCACTCTGTCCGAACCGCTTACCGCGCGTTCGAAGTTTTTACGCGCTTGTTTTTTATCGAATTGTTCGGGCGTAAAATCGTTATTGCGTCCGACGATTTTTTTGTTTTCGATTTTTTTGTTTTCGTTTTTGTTGTTCTGTCGGTTATTCACGGGAAATGCTCCGTCTACGTTGCCTTTTCGCGGCAAACTCCGTATTTTTACTTGCAACCGCATCCGAGCGGTCGCGCGCACGCGTATCATATTTATGCGTACACGCAATATTATATTATTTTTGATGCGTTCTGTCAAGCCCAAAAGCCTTATACGAAAAAAACGACGCCGTTTCATGCGAGAAAAGCGTCGTTTTAAGTCTTTTTGTAAATTATGAGTAGCGTGATTGATAAGAAAACTTTGGGGTCGCTCAGGCGCGGTCTGGATTTCGTACTTCGCACGCGCGCAGGTCTTTTCCCGAAAATTCGGCGGCGTAGCAGGTCTTTTTGTCCAGCATGCGGCTCGCGATTCTCTCGCCGTACCGCGCGGCAAGCCGATCGACGTCGAGATTGCTCGTAAACAGCGTGTGACGTCCTGCGATCTGTCGTTCGTTTATCACGAGGTACAGGTATTCGAGCGTAACGTTTTTATACACGGCTTCGGTGCCGAGGTCGTCGATGACGAGCAAGTCGCAGTCGAGGTACGGAGCGATCAGCGAGCGACGGTCGGGCGTGAAAGTGGTGTGGTATGCCGACGCGTCAGAAACGAACTTGAAAGCCGTGACGAAAGTGGCGGAGTAGCCTTTTTTAAGCACCGCGTCCACGCAGCACGACGCAAGAAAAGTTTTGCCCGTGCCGCTTTTTCCGAGCAGCGAGAATATCTTCTTTTTGGAAAGCGGAAATTTGTCCGCAAACACCGTTTTAAGGTCGGCGGCGACTTTTATAAATACCGCTCCGTCTTTTTGATCGAAAAGCGAATAGTCGATTTCCGAAAAATCGTGCAGGGGAAAGGCGATGTAGTCGTCGAACGACATTGCCTTGACGCACTCGCACATTTTTCCGCCCGTAAAGCCCTTATCTCCGCATTTGGCGCAGTGAGGAGCGGGGCGAACGATTTTTTTCAGTCCGCTTGCGTCGATGTATTCGTCAAGAGCGCGTTTTGCTCTGTCGCCGGCTCCCTCGGTTTCGCCTTTTACGTCCGAAAGCACGGCTTTTCGGTAGGCGGCGTCGAGCGCGGCAAGGCGTTCGTCGCTTGCAAGCAGACGGTAGTAGGCTTCCGACGCGGCAATAAGGTCGCTTTCGCGGCGCGAACGTATGAAGTTAAGCGTTTTTTCGTAGTTCATTACAGATCCTCGTATTCGAGATTATCGAAAAGAGCGTTGAGTTGGTCGCTCGTGTAAGTTTTCGTGACTTTGGTTTCCTGCGACGCGGCTTTTTCGAAGCGGAAAGCGTTTGCTTCGTCGACCGTTTTTACGCCTGCTTTGAACCAGGCGGACAAAAGCGCGTTCATGTGCTGAACGGGAGCGGACGTTCCCTTCGACTTTTCCGCGGCGAGAGTGATAAGTTCGCTCGTCATGCCCCACGACCCCGTCCAGACGTTGTAACTGTCGCGGTCGCGCGAGGTGACGTTTCTCGTAATTCCCGCAACCTCGAAAAAAGCCTTGATGAAGTTATCGGTCTGCACGCTCTTGCCGACGAACTGATCGATGCTCGCGGCGGACACGAGACCTTGCTTGTAAAATTTGTCCACGACGTCGTTCATGCCTTCGAGCGTACGCACGCCGCGCTTGAAGCAGTAGGTCGCGATAAGCGTTATCGTTTCCTCGTCGAATCCGCATGCTATCCACTTGGTGATATACGTTTCGATTATAAAATCGAGTTGTTCGTAGTATACGCCGATAATGCGGTTGACGTTTTTTGCAAGCGCGACCAGTTTTTCGCGGTTTGCGTTGAAGTCCTCGATTTCCTCGAACGACATAAGATGATTTTCGTAATATCGGGTCATAAGAGCGTCCAGTTTTTCCATGCCGCCCTTTTTGACCGTTTTCGCGACTTTTATTATTGTGGCAGGAGTGTATTCCATGCCTTTCGTCCATTTTATGTAAAGCCGCTTGTCCTCGTGGTCGGGCTTTCGCTTGCTGCCGAGCGCGGCGAGAACGGGACGTAGTTCTTTTTCGTACGCGTCGAACTGGCTTAACTGCTCGCTCACGCGGTCGAATGTCAGTAGTCCCTGTGCCGCTAGGTTGCGCGCGACCGCGAGAATGTAGGGGTAGGATATGCTTTCGCCTTTCTGGCGTATGCAGTACGCTATGATGGCGAGCATCGCGCCCGTTTCCATGTGCGTGTCTTCCATGAGAGAGTAGTACTCGTTGTATTCGCCCGGAAGAACGTTTCTGTTCGGGAGCATGGCGTGCAACTGGTCGTTGAAGTCTTTGTACTTGGTTTTGGAGAACTTTTGCGCGGAAGGAGTGGCTTCGCGCACGGGCAGGAATTCTATTTCGGGAGTGGCGGACGCGCGTGAAACGGCAATAACGCCCTGATTTTCCCAGTAGCGCAACGCTTCTTCCACGACCGGCGTATCCAGACTCAGTTTGCTTGCTATGTATTCTTCCGCGTTGTCGCCGACGTTTGCTCCGCTTGCCGCCAGAAGTCCGCAAAGGTACACTTTAACGTAACTTTCGGGAGCAAACGGCATGAAATTAAGCAAAAACGCGTTGTCTACCTCGGTTTTTCCCGACAACAGTTTTTCTTTTCCGATCTTCATTTGCATAAATTCCGCCTCCCTTAAGCGACCGACGAACGTTTTTTGCGTCCGCTCGGCAAAAAATTGCCGAAATCGCTTGATTTAATCCCCACAATAATCTATAATATCATTATTCCGTAAATTTTTCAAACGTTTTCGGGCAGTTTTTTAAATATCTATATGTGGTATTTATCGCACGCTACAAAACACAATAAGGAGAATGTATTTGAAGATTCTGCACACCGCCGACTGGCATCTCGGCAAAAAAATAGAAGGAAAGAGCATGCTCGCCAATCAGATAGCGGCTCTCGGCGACCTCGAACGGATAGCGGAGGGCGAAAAACCCGACCTCGTGCTTATCTGCGGCGACGTGTTCGACACAGCCGTTCCGCCTGCCGAAGCCGAACGCCTGTTTTTCGACACTTGCGAACGTTTGTCGTCGTACGGCTGCCCGGTAGTGGCGATTGCCGGCAATCACGACGACGGAAACCGGCTGTCCGCCGCGAGAAGCCTTGCCGCGCGCCACAATATCTACCTTATCGGCGACACCGACAACTCCTTTTACGACGCGTTCGGAGCGGAAAACGGAAAAGGCTGGATCCGCATTGATACGCCTTCGGGCAAAGCGTGCATTGCCGCGCTTCCGTACCCCCTCGAAAGTTTTTTTACGGGCTCGTCCGAGAGTGATCCGAACGAAATTCAGTCTGACGAAAACGCAGCGTCCCGTAACGAAAACGACGGTACGTCTGACGAAAAAACGAACGAAAACGGTGCCGTGAGCGTTGCTCCCGAAAGCGAAAAAGCCGATAATAATGATGATAGCAATGTCAAAAACAGTGACGGCGAAGAGCAGTCGGATGAGCCGTTCGACGAGAAATACACCGACAGAATACGCGCGCTTGTGCGTGAGTGCGAAAAGGGATTTTTGCCCGGCGAGGTCAATATATTCGCGGCGCATATCTTCACCATGCCCGGCTCGGAGGAAAAGACGCTGGGCGGAGCGAAAATTCTGCCGTCCGACGTTTTGCCCGATAGCGCGGACTATGCGGCGCTCGGTCACGTTCATAAAAGACTGCGGATAAGCCGCGCTCCCGAGGCGTGGTACTCCGGCTCACTCGTGCCGTGCTCGTTTGCCGAAACGGGCAACAGGTGCGTAAACATCGTCGAAATAGAGAAAACGGAAAACGGTGAAAAGTCCGTCGCCGTGAGGTCGGTGACGCTTGAAAACGTAAAAGACCTCGTGAAAATACGCGCGAAAGACTACGACGAGGCGTACGAAAAACTGTCCGCGTGCGACTGCTACGCCGAAATCGAATACGACTGCCCAACGCCGCTCACTCCGGCTAAAATGAACGCACTCCGCGCACTCCCGGCATTCGTCAAATTCACGCCGTGCTTCGTTTCCGGCGAGAGCGGATCTCGTTCCGAGCGCAAACTCATGACCGACGAACAACTGTTCGAAGCGTTTTTCGAGCGCAAAAAGGGCAGAAAGCCCGATCCCGACGAGCAGGAACTCTTTATTAAGGCGGTCGGAAAGGAGGATATTTTATGAAACCGTTGCTTCTCGAAATAGAAGGAATAAACAGTTTCCGCCAAAGGCAGGTCATCGACTTCCGCGCGCTTTCGAGCGGCAATCTTTTCTGTATATCCGGTAAAACCGGCAGCGGCAAAACCACCGTACTGGACTGCGTCATTTTGGGACTTTATCAGAAATTACCGTCGTTTTCGTCGCGCGGTAATATAGAAGATTATATAAATCTCAGTTGCGAAAAGGGTGAAATCAAACTGACTTTCGAACTGGACGGAAAAGTGTACCGCACCGAGCGCGTCATATCGAGAAAAGGCGCGAATTCCGCGAAAATAGTAGACGCGGAAACGGGCGCTGTAATCAAGGAGAAAAACAACGAGGCGTTCGCGTTCATCGGCGAAAAACTCGGGCTTAGCGTTGACGACTTCGCTCGGGTCATCGTGCTGCAACAGGGCGAATTCGCGCAGTTTTTGCGTGCGAACAAGTCGGACAGGAACGCAACGGTCATAAAATTGTTCCGCCTCGACCGCTTTTCCGACGTTCCGCAGCGTTTCCGTGCCGCCGCAAATACGCTTAAAATCGAACTCGAAAAAAAGGACGCCGTTCTTGCCGGTTACGAAAACGATACCGCCGAGCGCGAAAAGCAGATTTCGGACGAGATTAAACTGTGTGACGCCGCGGTCGAAAAGATAACGGCAGAGTATAAATCTGCGTGCGAGATGCTCCTTAAAGCGGAAGAAAATATGCGAACTCGCGAGCGTTACGAAAAAGCGGTTAAGGATAAAGCGGCTCTATCCGAAAAAGAGAAAGAGTTGCTGCTCCGCGAAAAGAAAGTCACGGAACTCGAAGAGAAAATCGGAAAGGAACAGCCCGAAATCAAGAAGGAGCAGGCTCGCAAAGAAGAATACCTGCGGCTCTCGGCGAAACTCGAAAACGAGAGAGCGCAACTGACCGACCTTGTCGAGCGGAAAAAACGCCTGGACGAAAAACGCGCGGAATATTCTAAACTCAACCAAAAATACGCCGAAAAGAAAAAAGAACTCGAACTTATCGACCGCAGTATTGCCGAAACCGAAACGCTTTTAGGCGACTATGCAGGTCAGCGAGCGGACGTTTTGTCTGCCAAATATAAAGAATCGGAGTTTAACCTTAAAAATCGTCGTCAGGCGGAAGCGCAGTTAAACGCTCTTAAAAACGAGTTGTCGGCTGCCGAAAAACGACTTGAAGAAACTGCTAAGCGCGCGCTTACAGCCGAGGATAATTTGCGTAAAGCCGAGGAAAATCTCTCGCTCGCGAGAAAAAATCTCGACGACGTAAGACTTATTGAGGGCGCGAATTCCCTTAAAAAACAACTGCACGCCGGCGACGTCTGCCCCGTGTGCGGAGAAATTTTAAAGCAGCAGCCGGTCGTGACCTGCTCGCGTCTGAAAGAGGCGGAAGAGCGCGCGTTAGCGTGCGAAAACGACGCTGCGACTGCAAGAAAAGAGCAGTCTGCCGCAGCCGCCGCGCTCGCCGCGGATAAAAGCGCACGCGAACAATTGTTTGCAAACTTTTCCGCATGCGAAAAACAATACGCTTTGCTCCCGGATGCTGACGAAAAGCAAACCGAAACGCTTAAAAAAGCGCTCTCTCTGACTGTCGGACTCGAAAAAACGCGGACGGAAAGGCAAAAAATCGCATCCGAAGAGGGCAATATGTCGGCGACTCTTACCGCGCTCGTCGAACAGGGCAAAGAAGATAAAATCGATTACGAAAATCGCCTGAATAAACTGACGTACCGCGATTTCGACGCCCTTTCGAAGCAGGAAGATCTCGTCGGTCGCTGCCTTGCCGCAATAAACGCGCGGATAGAGGAGTTCGAGCGCTGCGTTACGGACGCCGGAAAACTGCGACTGTCGCTCGACAAAGAAAAAGCCGAGAACAAAGCCGCTCTCGAAGCCGCCGAAAAACTGCTCGTAAAGGCTCCCGACCCCGATATTCCCGACCCCGAAACGTACCGCGTTCTTTCCGGGAGCAAGGACGAGGAGAAAACTGCCGCCGTGGCGCAGCGAGCCAAACTCGAAAACGCGCTGACGGAACTGAAAAGCCGCCTCGAAGTCAAACGCGCCCTGAAAACCGAACGCGCCGAAATAAACAAAAAATACGAAAAAATCAATTGTCTTTCCGTAATGTTTTCGCGCGGAGAATTCAACGCGTTCGTCGCGACCGAGTACATAAAGGACTTCACGGTTTCGGCTTCCGAAACGCTGCGCGAACTGACCGGCGGAAAGTACACTCTCTCCTACGACGAGCAGGAAAGCGACTTTTTCGTCACCGATTTTCTCAACGACAACAAAAAGAGAAAGGCGCGCACGCTCTCGGGCGGCGAAACTTTTCTTGCGTCGCTGTCCATGGCGATCGCGCTTTCGAAGGAAATAGCGAGATTCGGAACGTTCGACTTCTTCTTCATCGACGAGGGCTTCGGAACTTTGCACGACGCCGCGCTCGATCAGGCGCTCGAAGTGCTGTTCGAACTGAGCAAAACTTCGCTCGTCGGACTGGTCACGCACCGCACCGAACTTATCGGAAGAATACCGGTAACTTTGCTCGTTTCCGAAGCGGACGGAGAAGCCGGCTCGGTGTGTCGTATCGCCGACTGACGGGCGAAAGCAGGCAACTTTCAAGAAAAATCTACGCGTGCGCAGGCGAGCGTGCGCGTTTTTTTATCGCTAATTTTAAAAAAATACGCGCGCACACGCCCGACGAGCCTTAAAACGTTTTGAAAAAGTCGCAAAATGTGGTAAAATAAAACGTAAGACTTCGATAAAAGGAGAACGGCTATGACTGCGGTGTACACCGACGAAGAAATAGAACGCGCGTTTGCCGAAAGAAAGAAAATGCTTATAATATACTGGGCGGCGTTTGCTCTGGTTGCGCTTTTTCTGGTCGCGTTGTTCGTCGTGCATCTCATCCGCGTCGAAACCATGCTCGACCGCACCTATCAGAAGACGATAATGCTCGTTTCGATAGTCGTCAGTTCCCTTTTCGCGATAGGCTCGGTGTTCTTTTTCGGAGTAAAATACCGCTACACGAAAGCCTATTGCAAGTTGTACCGCGACATGACGGACGGACCTAAAGACCGCTGCCGCGGAGAAGTAATCGAACTCGTCCCGGAGCAGAGCGAAAAATACTCGATAAAGTTCCGCGGAATCAAGGTCAAGTGTCCGCCGGTGAGAAGAGGAGAGGAAAATATCCGCCTGCTGCTCGTCGAGCACGAACACGATATTCCCGAACTCGTTCCGGGCGTAAAATTCGAATTCATTTCGCAGTCGAACATAATTCTCGGCTACGAAATAACCGGAAACAACGATAACACCGTCAAATAACATTGTCAAAAAAGAGCGGAATTCGGTTTCCGCGTCGTCAGAATAATCAAAACAAGGAGTAAATTCATGAAAAGATCCGAAGTAGACAAGAAAGATCTGTGGGCGCTCGAGGACGTATACGCCTCCGACGACCTGTGGGAAAAAGACTACAAAGAATTGGACAAAAGCGTCGCTTTCCCTGCCGCTTACAAGGGCAAACTCGCAAACAAAGCAAAACTGCTCGAACTGCTTAAAAAGAGCGACGAAATCGAAATAAAACTGGAAAAACTGTACTCGTACGCGAAAATGAGGCTGGATCAGGACTCGTCCGATAACTTCTACGCAGGACTAACCGACAGAGCGCAGTCGTTGTTCGTCAAGTATTCCGCAGTAACCAGTTATATAAATCCCGAACTCTGCTCGCTGGACGAAAAATATATCGAAAGTCTTATCGTAGACCCCGATTTCGCCGACTACGACTATATGCTTAAAGGCGTGCTGCGCAGAAAAAAGCACACTCTCGGCGAAAACGAGGAAAAACTCTTGTCCATGGCTCAGTCGCCGCTGTCGCAGTTCCAGACCGCGTTTACCAAAATCGACAACGTGGACGTGCAACTCGGCTCGGTTAAGGTAGACGGCAAAAAAGTAAAACTCACGCACGGAACGTATGCGCAACTGCTGCAAAATCCCGATCAGAGCGTCAGAAAAGCCGCTTTCACCACCTATTACAAGGGCTACGAAAACCTTTTAAGCACGCTTACCGCCGTATACGCAGGCTCGGTCAAAAGCGACGTGTTCTCGGCGACGGCAAGAGGATATAAAAGTTGCCTCGACGCCGCTATGTTCAACGAGAACGTTCCCGAATGCGTTTACACCAACCTTATCGAAAGCGTCAACGAAAACTGCAAGTACGTTCATGATTACGTTGCGTACAGAAAACAGGCTCTCGGCGTAGAAAGATTTAATATGTACGATATGTATGTGCCGATAGTGGAAGGCGCGGATATGTCGCTGCCCTTCGAAGAGGCGTTCGAACTGGTTAAAAAAGGTCTGTCCGTGATGGGCGAAGAGTACGTCGGACTGCTTCAGAAGGCTCGCGACGAACGCTGGATGGACGTTTACGAAACCGAAAACAAACGCAGCGGTGCGTACAGTTGGGGTTCGTATTCCACGAAACCGTACGTGCTGCTCAATTACTCGGCAACCATTCACGACATATTTACGATAGCGCACGAACTCGGTCATTCCATGCACAGTTACTATTCCGATAGCACTCAGCCGTACAGCAAGGCAGGCTACGCCATTTTCGTTGCGGAAGTCGCTTCCACGGTAAACGAAGTGCTGCTTCTCAAGTATCTGCTTTCCTCGACCGACGACAAAAAGATGAAAAAATACCTCTTGTCCTACTATCTCGACATGTTCCGCACCACGCTGTTCCGTCAGACCATGTTCGCCGAATTCGAGAAAATCAGCCACGATATGGAGCAGAAGGGCAAGCCGCTCACGCCCAAGTCGCTGTCCGACGCGTATATGAAACTCAATAAAAAGTACTACGGTCCCGCCGTTACGCACAATAAGCAGATCGCGACCGAGTGGGCTCGTATTCCGCATTTTTACAACGCGTTCTACGTTTACAAGTACGCTACCGGCATCACCAGCGCCGTAAATATCGCCAATTCGATATTGAAAGACAATTCGTTCGTCGCCCGGTACAAGAAGTTCCTCTCCGCCGGCGGCAGCGATTCCCCCTACGAAATTCTCAAAATCGCCGGAGTCGATCTCGCAACGCGCGCTCCGTTCGATTTCGCAATGAAAGAGTTTAAAGATACTCTGGAACAACTCAAAGCGCTCTGAGTCCGACGACGAATAACGGCACGCCTTTGCGCTACGTGCGATATTCGAACGGCAGTCACGTACAGGAAGTACGCTATTGCAATAAGTCGATAGTGTGTTTATCCGACTTTCGTTAACTCAAAAGTTTTTTGCCTACTTTTTTGCAAAAAAGTAGGGGCGGACAGTCGGGGACGCCTGTCCCTACAGTAATAAGTCGAAAGTACGTCTACTTAACATCTCAATGCATGAGAGAATAACGTAAAACGATAAGAAATGAATGACATAATCGAAAACAGAGTGTTGTCGCAAAGAGTTCCGACACGTTTACGATACTATGACTACAATAACGCAGGCGCGTATTTTGTAACAATATGCACAATGGGCAAAAAGTGCATATTGTCGAAGATTGTAGGGACAGGCGTCCTCGACTGTCCGCAACCGGAATTGACCGAATACGGGAAAATCGCCGAAAAATACATTAAATCGATGGGCGAGTTTTATAAACATATTTCTATCGACGGATACGTAATAATGCCCAATCACATTCATATCATGCTTGTTATAAAAGAGTGCGAAACAATTAAAAACGACAGTCGCTCGAACAGCGCGTATTCGCGATTTGTTTCTACGTTCAAACGTTTTTGTAATAAAGAGTACGGTAGAAACATTTGGCAGGCGCGTTCCAACGACCACATTATTCGTAACGAGCATGACTACGAAAAACACATGAAGTATATTTACGAGAATCCCTTGAAGTGGACATCCGACGAGATGTATATAAACGAGGTGCAATTGTGAAAAACAAAACGATTAAAAAAACGATAGTCTGCATTGTTGCGGCGATTATGATCGTGCTTCCGCTGTTCGGAGGGACGGCTGCAACCGCGAGCGCAGAGGACAAAACCTACGCGATCGACAAAAATCCGCCCGACACTATCAACTACTACGACCGCAAATACGGATCGCTGCAGTACGTCACTATCGAAATGGTGCTGTCAAAAGAAACTATCGGCAAACTCAACGCCGACGCCGAAAAAGCGACTGCCGAGGGCGAAAAAATCTGGACGGTGGACGATTATTTCGATACGTTCGCCGAAATCGAGTCCGCATCCGCTTCGGCTTGCGAAAAAAAGACCGACGGGAACGGTAATACGACTTATGTAATTCCGCTCGTCACGTCCTATTCGTCTCCGCTCGATCAGAACGACGGCTACACGGTCGAAAAAGGTTTCTATTTCGTCGATTACTCGCTGTCGTACGTCAATCCGCTTATAAAACTGGGTAAAAAACTGTTCGAAAACGAGCAGAAGGACTATTCGGGACTGAACGATTGGCAAATAACGCTCGCAGCGGGCTACTATAATCGCTTGCCGGCACTCGTCGAAGCGTTCCCCTGCCTTAAAACGGCGGACACGAGCAAGATCAACATAACCTATAACCGCAGCGTGCCCAAACTCTATCACGGCGGAAACGCGAACGCCGACCTCGTCACTTACGGCGCCACGCGTTATATGCGCTGGACCAACGGTACCGACGATTGGCAGACTCTTATGTACACATATTCGCGCCCGTATTCGCTCGGATGGGGCGTGACGATAGTCATTATCTCGCTGTGCGTTACGGCAATACTCATATTCGTTTCGGTAAAGAAAAAAGAGCAGCCCTCTTTCGCCGATTACCGTCCGCTCGCAGAAGCGGAAACTATGCGCCGGGTCGAAAATAAGATAAACGGCACGACTCCGGACGGCGGAGAAAATGCCGCAGCAGAACCCGAAAATGAGGGAAAAGACGGCTATGCCGGTCACGGCGTGTTCAACGAAAACGGAAAAACGGTGGACGTGTTCGGTAACGACGCGACTTCCGCTCCCGAAGAAAGAAAGGACGAAAACAACGATAATTAAGCAAGAATTCGGGCAAAACCATTGATTTTTTGCTCCGATTTAAGATACGCTCGGGCAAACGATGAGACAAACCATAAGTCAAAGAGGATTAGACTAACATGAAAGAAAACATAAGAAACGTCGCGATAATAGCGCACGTCGACCACGGCAAAACCACTCTCGTAAACGAACTTTTAAAACAGGGCGGAGCGTTCCGTTCCAATCAGGTGGTAAACGACAGAGTTATGGACTCCAACGACCTCGAAAGAGAAAGAGGAATAACCATTCTCGCGAAAAACACGTCGGTCAAATACGGCAACTATAAAATCAACATCGTCGATACTCCCGGTCACGCCGATTTCGGAGGAGAAGTCGAGCGTATTCTCAAAATGGTAAACGGCGTCGTTCTGCTCGTAGACGCGTTCGAAGGTACCATGCCGCAAACCCGCTTCGTTTTGCAGAAAGCGCTCGAACTCAATCACCCGGTAGTCGTCGTGGTCAATAAAATCGACCGTCCCGACGCTCGTCCCAAGGAAGTCGTGGACGAAGTGCTGGAACTTCTCATGGAACTGGGTGCAAGCGACGAGCAACTGGACAGCCCCATCATCTATTGTAGCGCGAGAAAGGGTATCGCGTCCGAACGCGCCGACGAGGAAGGAACCAACCTCATTCCGCTTTTCGAGGCGATCGTGCGCCATATCCCGGCTCCTACGGGCGACGAAAACGCTCCCGTGCAGATGCTTATAAGCGCGCTCGACTATTCCGATTACGTCGGCTCTATCGGTATCGGCAGAATAGAACGCGGCACGCTTACGCAGAATCAGCAGGTTGTGCTTACCAACTTCCATCACGACAATCAGATTAAAACCAAAGTCACCAACATATATCAGTTCGAAGGACTGAACCGCGTGGCGGTCGAAAGCGCGTCCGCCGGCGACATCGTGTGCGTCAGCGGTCTCGAAGGCGTTAAAATCGGCGATACGCTGTGCGATCCGATAGACGTCACGCCCATCGAATTCCCCAAGATAAGCGAACCCAGCGTGGAAATGACCTTCCTCGTAAACGACAGCCCGTTCGCAGGGAAAGAGGGCAAATTCGTCACTTCCCGTCACCTTCGCGCGCGCCTTTATAAAGAAGCCGTCCGCGACGTCAGCATACGCGTAAACGACGGCGAAACAAGCGAGTCGTTCAAAGTGTGCGGAAGAGGCGAAATGCACCTGTCTATCCTTATCGAAAACATGAGAAGAGAGGGCTACGAATTCCAGGTTTCGCAGCCGCGCGTTCTTTATAAAGAAATAGACGGCGTTCTGTGCGAACCTATCGACATCATGGTCGCCGACGTACCCGAGGACTGCGTGGGAGCGGTCATCACCAAAATGGGTATGCGTGCCGGCGAACTTAAATCCATGTCGCCTGCAGGAAACCGCATGAAACTCGAATTCTCCGTTCCGTCGCGCGGACTGTTCGGCTATAAGTCCGAATTCCTCACCGATACGAGAGGAGAAGGCATCATGAGTTCGGTGTTCGACAAGTACGACAAATACCGCGGCGAAATCACGAGAAGAACGACCGGCTCGCTTATCGCGTTCGAAACGGGCGAAGCGGTCGTGTACGGACTTTATAACGCTCAGGAGCGCGGCGATCTGTTTATCGGAGCCGGCACTATGGTTTACGAAGGCATGATAGTCGGATCCAACCCCAAGGGCGGCGACATAGCGGTTAACGTGTGCAAAACCAAGCACCTTTCCAATACCCGTGCTTCCGGCAGCGACGACGCTCTGCGCCTGACGCCCCCGGTTATAATGTCGCTCGAAAAATCGCTCGAATACGTCGGCGACGACGAATATCTCGAAATCACGCCCAAGTCCATTCGCCTCAGAAAAATCATTCTCAACACCGAACTGCGCTTGAAGGCGGAAGCGAAAAGGAAAAAAGCAGCCGACAATCAGTAATCGGCGGCAATTATAGTTTATAAGAAAAGCGTTGTTTTTAACGCCGAAAACAGGCTCGGTCAACGCTTATACAGGTAAAAAAAGGAGGTAATTATGCCGTTCGACGCAAAATCGACCGCTCACCCCAACTTGAAAGCGAGAGTGCTTCCGCACAACGACGAAGCAGAGCAGGCAGTGCTCGGCTGCGTCATGATAGACGAAAACGCTCCGATAACCATTCTCAACGAACTCAAACCCGAGGACTTCTATCAGAATGCGCACAAACTGATTTTTCAGGCGATGCAAAACATTTCGCTTGCGGACAAGCCCGTGGACATCGTCACGCTCGTTCAGGAACTGGAAACCATGGGTTGCATGGACAAGACGGGCGGCATCACATATCTGACTGAATTGAGCAATTTCGTGCCCAGCGCCGACAACTACCGCCACTATCTCGAAATAGTCAAGAAAAACTCGCTTCTGCGCCAACTCATTTCGGTAAGTTCCCGGATCGCCGACAACGCGTTCGAGGGCGACCCCGAGGATAAAGCGCTCGAAAAAGCCGAAAGCGAGATATATTCGCTGTCCGAAAAACGCGATAAAAGTTCGCTCGTGGACATAAAACAGGCGGTAGGCGAGGCGGTGGAGCAGATGGAATACAAGTTCGCTCACCCCAAAGAGGAAGTCAACGTCCCCATCAAATTCCGCCAACTCAACTATTTCCTCAACGGTTTTCACCGCACCGACCTCGTGCTTATCGCAGCACGCCCCGGTCAGGGTAAAACCAGTATCGGTATGAATTTTATCACCGACGCCGCGCTCGATACGAGCAGAAAAACCGAGGCAGGCGCGACCGATCCGTATAAATGCGCCGTGTTCTCTCTGGAAATGTCGGCGGTGCAACTTGCAAACCGTATGCTTGCTTCGGTTGCGAAAGTGGATATGGGCAAGGCTCTTCGCGGCAATCTCGATCCCGACGAATGGCGTCGAATCTCCGAAGCGCGCAAACGCCTGTCGCAAAGCAAAATCTACATCGACGACTCGTCGCTTACAACGCCTGTCGAAATACTGTCTAAATGCCGCCGTCTCAAAAGGGAAATCGGCGGATTGGATCTCGTCATGGTGGACTATCTGCAACTTATGTCGTCGGGTAAAAAGACCGACAGTCGTCAGCAGGAAGTCGCGGACATCACCCGTACCATGAAAATCGCGGCGAAAGAACTGGACGTTCCCATTCTGCTCCTGTCGCAGATGTCCCGTGAAGTGGAAAAGCGCAACACCAAGGAGCCGCAGATGTCCGACCTTCGCGAGTCCGGTGCAATCGAGCAGGACGCGGACATTATCATGTTCATCTACCGCCCTCACAAGGAAACCGACCCCGTTTCCGACGAGGAAAAGAGCAAAGTGGAAATACATATCGCTAAGCACAGAAACGGCTCGACCGGTAAAGTTCCGCTGCGCTGGAAGGGCAGTTTCGTTTCGTTCGAGGACATCGACACCAATCCCGAAACGGAAAGACGTGCCGAAAGCGTTCCCGAAAACAAGGGCAATTTCATCATGGGCGACGATGACGTTCCGCCCGCGCCCGAAGAGGATATGCGTGCGAAAATGAACATAGGTTCGGGCAGCATGGAAGAAATTCTCAAAGTTTCCGAAAACGACGACGATATAATTTAGTTATTTTTAAGGCGCAAATAAGCCGAAAAGAATGTAAAGGTTTTTTTGATTTAAACGATTTATATCTAAAGTAATTGTAAAGAAGCAGTAAACAGCAAAACAAGGTTGGCTTTTCCGTTTTAACATCGCGGATTGACCAGCCTTGTTTTTTTATTGTTGTAAGGTGAGCACACATTTGACTTCTTTTGTAGGGACAGGCGTCCGTTGGCTGTCCGTTTAACGGGAGGGTGGAGTCCGGGTCGCAATTATAAATTGCTTCCCGCTTTGGCTACGAATAGTCCACCGGACTATTCGCTTAACGCGTCGCGCCCCGCCCCTACAAAGGCGCACAAGCCGAGTGCGCTGAATCAGCCGACTTCTTTAAAGCCTCTCACTCCGGGAGAGGTGGCACGGCGCAAGCCGTGACGGAGAGGGTAATAATAGGCGCGGACAGTCGGGGACGCCTGTCCCTACAAATCGGATGATTTCGTTTTGTCCTGTGCGTTTATCCTTATATCGTAGGGGAGGGGTCTCCCCTCCCGTTTACTTTAAAATCATGACTTCTTTAAAGCCTCTCACTCCGGGAGAGGTGGCACGGCGCAAGCCGTGACGGAGAGGGTAATTGCTTGAAAAAAATACCGTTCGTACGCCCTCTTTTCACCCACCTCGACCGCAAAAAATCGTCCGAAAATCGTCCGAAAATTGTCCGAAAATCATCCGAAAATCACCCGAAAAACGCGGCGGCGCGCTCGATTTTTTAAGATCCGGAAAAATACCGAAAATCGGCAAAGTCGCATAAATAAACATTATTCTACTGAAAGACTAAGCGTAAACTGCGGGTAACTAAGCGTAAACTGCGGGTCATCCGCACTTTACGCTTAGTCTTTTTCCTTGATTTTTCAGTAAAAATCGTGTTAAAATTTTAATGTCGAACGGAAATCGCGCGAACGTTTGGCAAAAAAATACATCCGAAAAAGGAGAATTAAAAAATGAAAAAAGTAAAAAGTCTGAAAGTTATTGCAGCCGTGCTGTGTATGGTTGCCGTGTGCGTCGCTGCTTTGTCGTTCGGCGCGTGTGCAAAAACAAAAGACGACGGTGCTATTGATGCAGGAGTTATACAGCCCGATGATGGACGTCCCGATTTTAATAAAATCTACGAAGACCTCGGCTCGCCGTATTGTTGCACCGTCGCAAAAGACGGAAGTTATCTTTCGGTTGATACCAACTGGCTGGACAGAGACGATTATTTCGATTCGACCGCTTACAGCATATTATGCCAGGTTGTAGAAAAATTGGGTTTGCCCGAATCTCTGACAGAAGAAATGAATCACACGAGAGCAATCGACGGCAGGCTGAGTGAAAAGTATACTTATGTAACCGTTTCGTGGTCGTATCATCCGGATAAAGGGCTCGAAGCAACTTTCAAACTTAATTAAAAATGGTCGTAAAATCAAGGAGAATTAAGAAATGATTTGTAACAAATGTGGGGCGGAGAACGAGGAAGGAACCGTTTTCTGCGGAACGTGCGGCGCTCGTCTTGACGGGAAAATCAAGTGTCCGTCGTGCGGAAAGTACATCGACCCTAGCAACGTTTATTGCCCCGAGTGCGGAACGCGAACGGACGGCAAAAAGACCTGCCCGAAGTGCGGCTCGGTGGTCGAGGGTAAGTTTTGTCCGAAGTGCGGTACCGCCGTGGATAAAGCCGGGAGAATAGAGAACGCTAAAACGAAAAAAATACTGAGCATAGTGTCTAATGCGCTTTTTCTTTGCGCAGTGGCAGTATCATTGTTGTTTATATTCTTAATCGGATGGGAAAGCAGTTCTTCAACCAAGTTTACATCGAACAGCGAATCGGCGAATATTTTCTATTTGTTCGGGAAGAAAAACGAATATTTCGATTCATCGTATAATTGGCTCCCGATAACGCTGTACATAATTTCGTTATTGCTTGTTATTGGGTTTGCGACGATAGCGGCAATTAAATCCGTTCCTTTGTTTAAAGGTGAAAATAAGGGTGAGATAGTCACGTACTCTTTTGTGCCGGTAATCGTCTATTTTGCATTCTGTCTTATAGTCAAAATGTTTGTCGGAATGAGCAATAATGGTGATATTGAAGGAATAGCGACGGAAGCAAGTGTGAAACTTAATCCGGCGACAGTGGCAGGATTGATTATTGCGATATTACTATTTATCGCAGGATTGATATTGCATATTGTGGCAAATAACGAGAATGAAAACAAAAAGAGATATATGACGAACGCAATAAACGCATGTATCGGAGTCGGTATTGTGTTTGTGCTTATATTATTTATCGGTAGCACCGGAATAGATTTCAGGACTGATCTTCGTGAAAGGTCTAGTATTTATTCATCATCGTATAATGAGTCTTACATTGAAGGAAGGAACTCAATAGTACGTGTGGCTGCTGCGCTTGAGAAAAAAAGCCTGGGCTTGACTGCTATGTTGTTTGGCATTGCAGCCGTAGCGTTGGCGGTTTATATCGCGATCGTGGCTTTGAAAAAAACGAATAGCAAAACCTCGATGTTGAGAGTTATTCTTTCGTCGTTGGAAGTTGCGCTGTCGATTGTTTTTATGATTTTTACTTTAGTACTATCCGGTAAATATGAAAAATCTTTAAACCCAGACCCCACCTCGTATGTTATATGTACAGGTTCGGCATCTGCGCCGATGTTTGTCGGAGTTATCGTTTTTGCGGTTTTATTGTTGGCTTCGTCGATAGTTGCTTGCGTTTTGGAAAAGAAAACCGCTAATGCAGCAGGGGCAGATTATAATTACGACATGTAAATTATTCAGACACACCACCACCCGTTTTAAGGCACTCTTGCCCGATGGATAAAATCGGATAGGGGTGCCTGTTTTTTTAAAGTGGGACATGGATGGTCGTCGTCGGAGTTGATCGCGTATCGGAGTGGTTAAATAACCCTCTTCGTCGGCTGCCGCCGCCATCTCTCCCAGTGGGCGAGGCTTTAAAGAGGACGATTTTAAAGCACCAAGGTTTGAGCGACTTTGTAGGGGAGGGGCGCGACGCGTTAAGCGAATAGTCCGGTGGACTATTCGTAGCCAAAGCGGGAAGCAATTTATAATTGCGACCCGGACTCCCCCCCCTCCCGAAAATAATCCCACCGTCTTCTCGCTATGCTCGAAGCCACCTCCCTTGCATAGCAAAGGAGGCTTTAAAGAGGTCGATTATTTTAAAGTAAGCGGATAGAAGGTAGCGCCCTGTCCCTACAAAAAAAGTCAAAAGTGCGTTCTCCCAACTTCCCCTAACTCAAAAGTTTTTTGCCTACTTTTTTTCAAAAAAGTACGGTGCTTTTTTACAAAAAAGTAAGTCAGCCGACGAGGAAATCGGTGGCGGAGGAGAAAATATCGTTTACTTTCCGATCGGTCACGGAATAGAAAACGACCTTTCCGTCGCGTTTGTACTTAACGAAACCGCTGCCGCGAAGCGTTTTCAGTTGGTGCGAAACGGTGGTCTGGTTAAGCCCGAGCAAAAGCGAAATATCCCCCACGCACATGGGCGTAATCGACAATGCCGACAGAATTTTAAGCCGGGTTCTGTCGCCGAGCACGGCAAACAGGTCGGAAAGGCGCAAAAGAGCGTCCTCGCCGGGCATGTACTTTTCGACTTTCATGGCGCTGGGCGCGTCGAGCGTAAGGCTTTCGAGAATGTTTTGATTCATTTTTATATTCTCCTTATAATAAAATTCGGTCGTACGGCATAGAATAAGCGTACGGGTGATTATGTGTACATTATAGCACGCATATTCGTACGCAAAATGTCGATAAATTCACTTTGGAGGCGTATTACGCAGAAATATGAACGACAAAAACATTTTTAAATTATTACTCGTGGTGCTGCTGATGGCAAACAACCATGGTTCGGGAGGCGACTGCCGCGAATCGACTTTTTACGGCGGCGCAGGCGACATAATAATACTCGCGCTGCTTCTCGGCATACTCGACGACGGCGAAAACTCGACCTCGCTTCTCTCGACCGACACCACGTTCTGACCGCGAAAAAGGCGTTATTCCGACTATTTATGAAGTCATTAGCAATCGTTATGCGTAAATCGTCGCGACAAGAGTAAAATTTCTCGTCAACATTGTTGACAGACCGTGACAAAAGTAGTATAATTAGTGTATCATTGCTTGGTGTGAAGTCGGACAGGCTGTCGCGCAGGAGCAAAAAAATCGAAAAGGAGAAAAATATGAAAAGAAGATTTGTTGTTCTGATCTGCGTGCTTTGCGCCGTGATGATGGCATGTCCGTTTTTCGCTGCCTGTGACGGCACGCCCGGTCAGACGGACGACGAAAAGACGTACAGCGTCGTGTTCGATCAAACCGAGATGACGCTTGTCGTCGGCGAAACGAAAACGGTCGGCGTTACGTTCAGCGGCGGAGACACGGTTGAAATCAAAATTCAGCCGGAAGACGTCGCGTCTTATGCCGACGGTAAGATCACCGCTCTCAAAGCGGGCAACGCAACCGTAACGGCTAAAATCGGCGACAAGAGCGCAACCATGAAACTCGTCGTCGAGGCTCGGAAATATTCCGTCACGATCGACGGAGTCAAGAGCGAGGTCGATGCCGGAAGTTATCTCGATAAGCCCTCCGACCCCAAAAAGGACGCAACTACGGAACATGAGTATGTGTTCGACGGCTGGTATATCGCCGGCACCGGCACTAAATGGGACTTCGCGAAAGATACCGTCAAAAGCGATCTCGTCCTCGAAGCGAAATTCACCGAAAATCCGAGAATGTATTGGATTGCGTTCGGCAGCGAATTCGTTAAAGGTTACTACGGTCAACTTCTCGAAAAACCCGAAGATCCCACGAAGCCCAACGAAGGCGAAAATTCTTATGTGTTCGACGGCTGGTATATCGTCGGTACCGACACTAAGTGGGACTTCGAAAAAGACACCGTAACCGGAAAAGTCAATCTCGAAGCACGCTTTACCACGGTAGTCGCACAGTACACTTATACCTACGAAATCAAACTTAAAAAAGAAAACGTCATGGGCGCGGCGTACGAACTCGGCGTTATAGACTATTCCGCAGTCACGGCTACGCTTGTAAAAGGAGATCAGACCACCGCTCTCGAAGTTAAAGACGGAAAGGTGGACGTCGTTGCTACACGCGGTCAGTACGACGTTGTATTTGCTTATAAAGGTCAGTCGATAAAAAAATCGCTTTATTTGCAGGCAAACGGCAATGCCGATATCGAATTCGAGAACGAAAAACCCGTCCTCGGCGGTAAAGCAGGCGAACTTCCTTCGTTTAACGGCGGATGGACTCGCAGCGACGACGGCAATACTCTCACCGTAACCGGAACGTCGTATGTGTATATCCAGAACGCACAGCCCACCGAAACCGTTTATTACGAAGCAAACGTTTCTTTCACTCAGGGCGTCGGCAGCATGACCGGTTTTATGCCGGCAGCCGAACATAAATCGCTCGAAGGCAACGACGGCGGCAAAAAACTCTTGTTCTCGTACAGCGCCGGAAACAAGATTTACTATCAGGAAGTCGCAGGCTGGTCGGGCGCCGGAATTACCACAATGACCTCGCTGGCTTCGGCTCAGTATCCTCTCGATAAATTTAAGATGGGTATCGCGCGTCGCGGAAACGAATATTTCATTTTCATGAACGACAAACCCATGGGTTATTACAAATCCGATTATATCGAAGGCGCGGGAGATTTCGGTTTTGCTCAGACGAACGGAAGCACGAAAATTACCTACACCGACGTTAAATACACCACAAAAGCAGACGTCGTCGAACAGATTATAGAAAAGAATAAAGCAAATGCTTACCTCGGAGGTAAATTCAATTACCCGGACGGCAAAAAATACGATTCGTTCGCTTCCAGATGGACTATCACGAGCGCAAACGGCGGTTACCTTAACCCGACCACTTACGTTTATGCAAGCGAGCAGGTCGGAAACGTCTACTATCAGGAAGTTAACTTCTCTGCAGGCGCAGGTTGGGTCGGACTTCTCGTCAACACGCTCGACGGTCAGCCTTGCGATAACAAAGGCTGGTACGGCTACGGCGTGCTTTACGGATCTCTTTATCTGCACAAATTCAGCAGTTGGTACGAAGGCGATCCGCTCGGCGACGTAGGCACAAACGGCAAGGCGTTCAAAATGGGCGTCGCGCGTATTTACGACAGATATTTCGTTTATATCAACGATAAATTTGTTCGCTCCGACGTCGTAACCGCTTATTCCACCGCGAATAAAGCCAAGGCGTTGCCTGCCGGCAATATGTCCGGATTCGGATTGTTCCGCGGCAGCAACGAAGAAAACCTTAATCAGAGAATAGATTTCAGCAATTATTACTACACCACCGATCTCGAAGAAGTAAGCAAAAAGGTGGGAAGTGCCGCTATCGCAACGTTCGACTCGACGGTCACCATGACTCAGAACGGTAAAAAGGTTAATAGCGGCGACGTACTCTATGCCGGAATTCCCGTCGAAATGGGCTTCAACGCTCCCGAAGGAAAGGCAATCAAGAGTTATAAACTCACGCGCGACGGAAAAGACGTCGATTTGAAAATAGACGGAACGTCTTTGTACTTCACCCCCGAAGTAAGCGGCAAATACGTCGCGACGGCGGAATTCACCGAAGCAGGCGAAGCAACGCTCGATCTCACGGTTAAACCCGTCGAACGCAAAGCAGGTGATAAGACGTATTCGCTGTATGACATGAACGTCGATTACAGCAAAGTACATGTATCCGTTCTCAATTTCACCACTGCAAAGGAAACCACGTTCTATATGAGCGGCGCGAACATGACGCAGAAGGTGACGAGCGGATATTGCAAGATTACCGTAACGTACAAAGATAACAGTTACGTTAAGTACCTCACGATCGAACCCGGCACGACTTTCGAATATCTGACCTATGTATCCGAAGTATATCTCGGCGGTAAGATCAACAACATCACCGGCGAGCATCTGTCTTTCGACAAAGCACCCGTCGGCTCGACTTCCGGAAACGGATGGGCGCTCGTAAACGGCAGACGCGATACGGTTCGCATCACCGGTTACACCTACGCATATCAGAACGGCATCATCGGCAATAAGTATTACGTCGAAGGTACTTTCGACAGCACCACGCGACTCGACATCGGCAATAATTTCGCAGGACTTTTGGTAAGCCACGGCGAAAAAGACTTAAGCGGCAACGGCGACAAGAAATTCGAAGTCACAATACTCGGCGGAGGAATTTTCGCTCTGTATGTGCCTACGCAGTGGAGCCCCGAAAATATCTTCTCGGTAGGTAACTATGCGGACGTTGTGGGCGTTTACGATCCCACCGCAGTACGCCTCGGCGTTCTTCGTGACGGGATCAACTATTACTTCTTCGTCAACGACGTATACGTTTCGTCCTACACGCTGCCCGAAATCACTTTCGCAGAGAGCGGTATCGGCGTCGTCGGTAACAAAGGCGTAGACCTCACCGTAACCAATTTCAACTATTCGGTAAACGAACAGTTCCTCGGCGCTTTGAAGGCACTTGTTCCCGCAGAAAGCAAAGATATCGACGTGTATCTGATCGCAGGTCAGTCCAACGCATCCGGTTGCACGAACATCAACGTGTACGGAGCGGCTGAAACCGACGCTCACTATCTTGCCGGCTACAACAATATCTACTATATGGGCAGCGCAGGCGCACATTACATGAATCAGAAAGACTTCGGTCTTGCTCGTGCAGGTCTCGGCGAGAATAACGGTCGTATAGGACCGGAACTCGGTATGGCAAAAGGCTTGTCCGGATGCTATAATAAGGAAACCGGCAGAAAAGCCGTTATGATTAAGTATGCAGTCGGCGGAACGTCATTGCAGGACGCAGTCGGCGGACTTAATGCTTCCGACGGCAACTGGTGCCCTCCGTCCTGGCTTGATAAATACGGCAGAGTAGATTCGAACCTGTCCGGAGGACTGTACGATAAATTCATGAAGCAGTTTGCTCAGCGCTGGGCAGAACTCAAGGCTATGGGTTATAACCCCACCGTCAAGGGTCTGTACTGGATGCAGGGTGAAGCGGATAAGGGTGCCCCGGACACATATGCCAAGATATTCAAGGTATTCGCTTCCGACTTCCGCAGCGACATAACCAAACTCAGCGGTCAGGATTGCAGCAAGATGCCTATCTTTATCGGCGAAATCGCGGAAACCAGCGGCAACGCGTATACAGATAATGTCAATGTAAATAAGGCGTTCATCAAAATGCAGAACGAAATGACCACCGAGGGCAATGCTAAATATGTCGAGAACACTTATATCATCAAGTCCGGCAAGTTCCCGATCAACGCTCTTAACTCCAACGGTCAGAGTTATGCCGTCGGTTCCGACACATGGCACTGGTCTTGGCAGGACGCTATCACCATCGGTAAACTGGTCGGCGACAGCATCATTCAAAACGTTTTAAGTAAATAATACTACGCGCCACCTGCCCGTAAGGCGTTAAATGATCGGGCAAAAAAGAAAACGGTTGTGAAAATCTTCACAGCCGTTTTTCTCTTACTTTTTTGTAAAAAAGTAAGCAAAAAACTTTTGAGTTAAAGAGGGGAGGAACACTTTTGACTTCTTTCTGTAGTGACAGGCGTCCGTTGGCTGTCCGTTTACTTTTTGAAAAAAGTAAAACAAAAACTTTTGAATTAAAGAGGGGGGGAACACTTTTGACTTCTTTCTGTAGTGACAGGCGTCCGTTGGCTGTCCGTTTACTTTTTGTAAAAAAGTAAAACAAAAACTTTTGAGTTGTGGGAATAGTAGAACAAGGTTGGTTTTTCTGCTTGTGTATGGGAGAAAACCAACCTTGTTTTTTATTTTTGCGTGGTGGGCGCACTTTTAAAGCCTCGCCCTGCGGGAGAGGTGGCACGGCTATGCCGTGACGGAGAGGGTAAATATAATTTCGTTGAGGCGTGATTGATTTGCCGATGACCTTTTCCCCGGAATCACAACCGAAATTGCTTTGCGTTCAGATACGCGAGCGGAGAATCCGGCTCGAAATCGAACTTAATTTCCTTTGCGGTAAGCCGCTGATAGCGTGATCCCGACGCGCGATTGACCTCGGAATTGCCATATTTGCCGTCGCCTATGATCGGCAGACCGTGAAAAGCGAGGCTTGCTCGGATCTGATGCGTAAATCCGCCCGAAATTTTAATTCGGAGCAGCGCCGTTTTGCCCGATTTTTTAATTACTTTATAATACGTTTCGGTTTTTTCGAACCCGGGTGCAGGTTGACTTTTAACGCGCACGAACTTTTTTTCGGCGTCTTTTTGCATGAAATCGACGAATACACCTTCGTTTTTTTCGGGAACGCCGTACACTTCCGCTTCGTAGAATTTTTGAACCCGACTTTTCCTGAACGCGTCCAGAAAGGAGTTGTACGCGACCTGATTTTTCGCGAACATCACCAGTCCCGACGTGTTTCGGTCGATTCTGTGAACCGGAATAACCGTTTTCCCGGCAGCCTTTAATAAATCGGCAACGTTGTTTTCGCCGTCGCAAACCTCGATTTGCTTGCCCTTATTGACAAAAAGCACGTTTTCGTCCTCGTAAAAAATCGAAAAATTGCTCTTAATCGCGTCGTCGGGCAGGAAAACGGTAACTTCGTCGCCCTCGTAAACGTCTATGTTCTGCTTTTGGCGCGCGCCGTTTACAATGACGTCTTTTTTGCGAAGAGCGGCGGATAAAGCGGAGTAGGTGGCGTTACCCGAGTTTTTTTCAAGCGATTTAAGCAGTTTTTCGCTGCGACCGACTGTGTACGTTATCTTTTTCATGCTTTAATTGTACTAAAAAACGCCTCAAAATGCAATCGTTTTTGCCGTTTTTACCCGAAAACTCCTCTCATTCCGACTTTTATCGGCTTCAACGGAAAATTTTTACGAAAAAATTCGGAGAATATTAAAAAAACGCTTGACAAATGCTTGCAACCGTCATATAATATAAACAGTTGAACAATCATTCAACCGTTCAATCAAAATAAACCGCAAATAAGAACAAACGGGAGGTAAACAGCAGTGACGGACGAAAAGACAACGATAAACGACGAAGAGTGCGAATGTGAGCACGTTCACAGCGACGTAGTCGAGTACGTCGAAAACGTACTGCCGGACGAAGAAGTGCTGTACGAAATAGCGGAACTGTTCAAAGTTTTCGGCGACTCGACCCGAACGCGCATAATATCCGCTCTGTTCGAAAAAGAACTGTGCGTATGCGACATTGCGGATCTGCTGCACATGACCAAATCCGCCGTTTCGCACCAACTGCGGACGCTCAGGCAGACCAAAATAGTAAAAAGCAGACGAAGCGGAAAAGAAATTTTCTACTCGCTGGACGACGAACACATTAAAAAGATTTATCAGATGGCACTCGAACATCTGAAGGAGGACTAACTCATGAAAAAGGTAATCAGACTCGAAGATCTGGACTGCGCAAACTGCGCTGCCGAAATGGAAAACTGCATCAGAAAAATCAACGGAATCAACTCCGCGTCGGTTAGTTTCATGAACCAGAAAATGATTCTCGAAATCGAAGAAGATCGCGCCGACGAAATCCTTAAAGAAGTCAAAAAAGTGTGCGCTAAGGTCGAACCCGACTGCGTACTTCATATTTAATCATGAAAAAACTGTCGAAAAACAAACAAACTCTTATAAGAATTGCCGTTGCGGCTGTTTTGCTCGCGGCGGGAATGACGCTCGATCACTTGGGATTCTTTTGGAGCGCGTTCGCGGCGTACGTTGTCGGCTATATCGTCGTCGGCTACGACGTCATCATAAAAGCGGCGAAAAACATCGCTCGCGGCAGAGTGTTCGACGAAAACTTCCTTATGATCGTGGCGTCGGTCGGCGCGTTCTGCGTTGAAGAATTCCCCGAAGCGGTCGCCGTGCTTACGCTCTATCAACTGGGCGAAGTATTCCAGCGTTATGCAGTCGGCAAATCGCGCGGCAGCATATCTTCGCTGCTCGAACTGCGCCCCGACTGCGCTTACGTTCTGCGCGGCGGCGAAGAAGTTAAAGTCGAACCCGAAGAAGTGTCCGTAGGCGAAATAATCGTCGTGCACGTCGGCGACAGAATACCGCTTGACGGAGTAGTAGAGAGCGGCAGTACCTATCTCGACGTTAAAGCCCTCACGGGCGAATCAGTTCCCGTGGAAGTAAAAGAAGGCGACGGCGTGCTTTCCGGCAGTATAAATCAGGCGGGAGTGATTCACGTCCGCACCACCACCGAGTACGAAGGCAGCACGGTCGCGCGTATTCTCGACCTTGCCGAAAACGCGGCGGACAAAAAGGCGAAAGCGGAGAACTTCATTTCTCGTTTTGCACTCGTGTACACGCCTATCGTGGTCGCGCTTGCCGTGCTTGTGGGCGTAATTCCGCCTCTTTTCAATCACGACTGGATGCGCTGGATCAAAGTCGCGCTCAACTTCCTCGTCGTGTCCTGCCCGTGCGCGATAGTAATAAGCGTTCCGATGGCGTTCTTCTGCGGAATAGGAGCGGCTTCACGCTGCGGACTGCTGGTTAAAGGCAGCAACTATGTGGAAATGCTTGCCCGTGCGAACGTGTTCGCCATGGACAAAACCGGAACGATAACCAAAGGCGAATTCTCCGTGTCCGAAGTGCTTCCTGCCGAGAACAGAGCGGAAATTCTCTCGCTTGCCGCGATTGCCGAAAGCGCGTCGCTGCACCCCATTGCGCTCGCGGTCAAAAAGGAAGCGAACGTTTCGGCAGACGGCTGGGATATAAAGGAAATAAGCGGTAAAGGCACGATTGCGACCCGCGGAAACGACGTAATTCTTGCCGGTAACGCCAAACTCATGAACGACAACGGCGTTGCGTTCACTCCCGTCGATTTGTTCGGAAGCGTCGTGTACGTTGCCGAAAACGGCGAATATAAAGGCGTCGTGATCGTCCG
This sequence comes from uncultured Clostridia bacterium, assembly GCA_934229275.1. Lineage (GTDB taxonomy): Bacteria > Bacillota > Clostridia > Christensenellales > Pumilibacteraceae > Neoclostridium. The sequence continues at coordinate 80,207 of CAKQDN010000001.1, forward strand.
CGACACGCTTAAAGAGGGCGCGGCTCAGGCGATTGCCGACCTTAAAAAGCGCGGAGCGAAAACGGTTATGCTCACCGGCGACAACAAACGCACCGCTCTGCACGTCGGAGAGGAAGCAGGCGTCGACGAAGTGTATGCCGAACTTTTGCCCGGCGATAAAGTGGAAAAAATCGAAAGCCTTATCGCGAACAAGAAAAAAGGCGACGTGGTTGCCTACCTCGGCGACGGTATAAACGACGCACCTTCGCTCGTTCGCGCGGACGTCGGTATCGCGATGGGCAGCATCGGAAGCGACAGCGCGGTCGAAGCCGCCGACGCAGTACTTATGTACGGCGATCTGCGCATGCTCGACAAAGCCGCCGCCGTGTGCCGCAAAACGCTGCGCATAGTAAAGGAAAACATCGTCTTGTCGCTGGTCGTGAAAATCGGCATAATGGTGCTGTCCGTCGCCGGTCTCGGCAATATGTGGCTGTCCGTTTCGGGGGACGTGGGCGTTGCGATTCTTGCAATACTTAACGCGCTCCGCCTGTCGCTCGGAAAAGACAAACAGCAGAAAAACGCAAAAAATAAGGCGTAAAACACGAATAAAACGGAGCAAAGTATGCGGTTTTGCAGATGTGAAATGCTTATAGGAGCGGATGCGCTCGAAAAACTTAAAAATTCGTCCGTGGCGGTGTTCGGCGTGGGCGGAGTCGGCGGCTACGTCGTCGAAACGCTGACGAGAAGCGGCGTGGGCAAAATGGCGATAGTCGATAAAGACGTCGTCGACGAAAGCAATATCAACCGCCAGATAGTCGCGCTCACGAGCACGATAGGCAAGAGTAAGGTTGACGTCATGAAAAGCCGCATGCTCGATATAAATCCCGAAGTCACGGTCGAGGCGTATAAAGAGTTCTATCTGCCCGAAAACGCCGATTTTATCGACCTGACCTCGTTCGATTACGTCGTGGACGCCATCGACAACGTTACGGCTAAAATTGAACTCATCAAACGCTGCAAAGCGGCAGGCGTTCCGATTATAAGCGCAATGGGAGCCGGCAACAAACTCGATCCGTCGCGCATAGAAATAACCGATATTTCACGCACGTCCGTTTGTCCGCTCGCGAAAGTCGTAAGAAGGAAACTTGCCGAACTCGGCGTTCGCGACGTACTCGTGGCTTATACCAAGGAGTCGCCCTCGAACGCGTCCGGAGGCAGAACGCCTGCAAGCATGATGCCCGTCCCTGCAACCATGGGTATCGCGATTGCAAGCAGGGTAATCCGCGACCTTACCTTTTTGGAAAAATAGGCACCGTACTTTTTTGAAAAAAAAGCAGGCAAAAAACTTTTGAGTCAGGGTGGTAGTAGACGCACTTTTGACTTCTTTTGTAGGTACAGGCGTCCGGTTGTTTTTTGTAAAAAAGCAGGCAAAAAACTTTTGAGATAAGTAAATAGTAAAATAAGGTTGGTTATTCTGCTTGAACGTTGCAGGTAACCAACCTTGTTTTTTTATTTTTGTATGGAGAGCGCACATTTAAAGCCTCTCACTCCGGGAGAGGTGACGGCGATAGCCGACGGAGAGGGTTTAAAAAGGTTAAGATAGAAAAACAACTAAAATATTCAAATGCACACCTGACTTAAAAGTTTTTGTTTTGCTTTTTACAAAAAGTAAACGGACAGCCAACGGACGCCTGTCCCTACAATAATAGTATAATTTTGTTTTGTTCCGCACCAATGACCTTATTACGTAGGGGAGGGGTTCCCCCTCCCGCATACTTTAAAACCGACCGATTTAAAGCCTCCTTTGCTTTGCAAGGGAGGTGGATTCGAGCGATAGCGAGAAGATGGTGGGATTATAATTGCATTGTGTTGTGTAACAAAGAAGAAAAATTTGCGTGGCATAAAAATTTCACATAAAAAAATATATAAAAAGACGCAATTTACTTGACAAAGTCGAGTGGGGGTGGGTATAATAATCTTAATTATATATTCTATATGTATACACTTATGAAAGGAGAAGAACCTATGAAAAAAATTTTTAAAATCGCCTTAACAGCGATATTATGTTGTTTGACTCTCGCAACGATCTCGACGCTTTCGGCGTGCAAGTGCGAACACGAGTGGAGCGAATGGACTACGCTCACCGCGGCGACGTGCGAGACGGAAGGCGTTATGACGCGTTCGTGCAGTAAGTGCGGAGAAAAAGAACAAAAGCCCGTGTCGGCACTCGGGCATATCGAAGTAACGGATAAAGCGGTCGCAGCAACCTGCACAACCGCCGGAAAAACAGAGGGAAAACATTGTTCTCGCTGCAATAAAGTATTTGTAGAGCAGGAAGAAGTAAAAGCCCTTGGACACGCAGAAGTAACCGACGCAGCAGTAGCGGCGACTTGCACAACAACCGGCTTAACCGAAGGCAAACACTGCGGTCGCTGCAATGAAATACTGTTAAAGCAGGAAACCGTAAAAGCACTCGGACACGCAGAAGTGATTGATAAAGCGGTCGCTGCAACTTGTACAACAACCGGCTTAACCGAAGGCAAACACTGCAGCCGTTGTAATAAAGTACTTGTAAAGCAAGAAACCATAAAAGCGCTCGGTCACGTAGAAGTGACCGATGCAGCAGTAGCGGCAACTTGCACAAAAACAGGTTTGACCGAAGGTAAGCACTGCGGTCGCTGTAATGAAGTGCTTGTAAAACAGGAAACGACAAAAGCGCTTGGTCATAAAAACAAAAACGGAATATGCTTAATTTGCAACGAGGATATTTCTACAAAGGGATTGGAATATCTTGACGGAGCAGAAGAAAACACGCTTATTGTTGCCGGAATAGGCACCGCAACGGATAAAAACATTATAATCCCCGCTGTTTACGATGGTAAAAAGGTTGTTGCGATAGGAAATAATTGCTTTAGTGGCAAAAACATTGTTTCCGTAGATATTCCCGACAGCGTAACGAGCATAGGATATCAAGCGTTCTATGATTGCGGCAGTCTGACAGGCATATACATAAGCGATTTAACTGCATGGTGCAAGATTGATGGGTTGTCCTATCTTATGGGTTATGGCTCATCAAACAAGAAACTGTATCTGAATAATGAACTTATTACCGAACTAATTATTCCGGATAGCGTAACGAGTATAGGAGAGAGTGCGTTCTTCGGTTGCAGCAGCATAAAAACCATAACCATTCCGAATAGTGTAACGAGTATAGGAGGTTGGGCGTTCTCCAGATGCAGCAGTCTGACGAGCATAACGATCCCGGATAGTGTAACGAGTATAGGAGGTTGGGCGTTCTCCAGATGCAGCAGCCTGACAAGCGTAACCATACCGGATAGCGTAACGAGTATAGGAGAGAGTGCGTTCTCCGGTTGCAGCAGCCTGACAAGCGTAACCATACCGGATAGCGTAACGAGTATAGGAGAGAGTGCGTTCTCCGGTTGCAGCAGCATAAAAACCATAACCATCCCAGACAGCGTAATGAGTATAGGGGAGAGTGCGTTCTATGGTTGTGATAAACTGATACAAAAGGAAAACGGGATATATTATGTTGACGGTTGGGTTGTCGATGCAAATACTAGTATAGCAAAGGCTGCCATAAAAGAAGGAACGCGCGGCATTGCAGACAGTGCGTTCTGGGGTTGTATCAGTCTTACAAGCATAACCATTCCGTTTGTCGGAGAGAAAAAAGACGGAAGCGGTAATACAAACTTTGGATATATTTTCGGCTCCGGAAGTTATTATAGTAAAAATAGCGACGTTCCGAAATCTCTCAAAAAGGTCATTATAACCGGGGGAGAAAAAATAGGAAGCAACGCGTTCTCCAGATGCGACAGTCTGACAAGCATAATGATCCCGAACAGCGTGACGAGCATAGGAAGTAATGCGTTCTACGGTTGCAGCAGCCTGACAAGCATAACGATCCCTGATAGTGTGACGAATATAGGATTTGGTGCGTTCTCCGGCTGTGATAAATTAAGACAGTATGAAAACGGAATATACTATGTTAGCGGTTGGGTTGTCGGTGCAAATACTAGTATAGCAAAGGCTACCATAAAAGAAGGAACGCGCGGCATTGCAAACAGTGCGTTCTTTTATAGCAGCAATTGCCGGATACTGACGAGCATAACGATTCCGAACAGCGTGACGAGCATAGGAGATTATGCGTTCCAATACTGCAGCAGCCTGACAAGCATAACGATCCCGGATAGTGTGACGAGTATAGGAAGTGGTGCGTTCTCTGGTTGCAGCAAACTGACAAGTATAACGGTAGATAATAAGAACACAAAATATCATAGTGAAGGCAATTGCTTGATTGAAACCGAAGCAAAAACGTTGATTTTTGGTTGTAAAAATAGTGTAATTCCCGCAGACGGAAGCGTAACGCGGATAGAAACTGCTGCGTTCTCCGGCTGCAGCAGCCTGACTAGCATAACGATTCCGAACAGTGTGACGAGCATAGGAAGTAATGCGTTCTATGACTGCAGCAATCTTATAAGCATAACGATACCGAACAGCGTGACGAGCATAGAACGTAGTGCGTTCAGCGGTTGCAGCAGCCTTAAAGAAGTCAATTACAAAGGGACGGAAGAACAGTGGAATAAGATTAAGATTTACGATGGTAATGATTATTTACTAGAAGCAAAAAGAAATTATATTTAATAAATATGTTTTCGATAATTTGAATAACGATATGTCAAAAGCACGGCGAGAGAATCGTCGTGTTTTTTTGTGTAGTTAAGGGGGGGGATAACCCTCTTCGTCGGCTAATGCCGCCACGCACACCCTTCGGGCGAGGCTTTGAAACGGTCGATAAAGCGCATTCTCTTCGATGGGAAAATGCGCTGCTTTACGCATGCACTTTTATCGAAAGTCAGCGAGCGAGGTTTTTGTTGATAATCGGAGTGACTTTGAAGGCGATAATTGCCGCGATAAAGCACAAAACTGCGTCTTTCGGGATATAGAGAAGGTTGTATGTGACGGCGGCGAACCACACGTTCGTGTTGCCGAGGTAGAATCGCCAGATGAGCAGAAAGTAGGGAATTCCGACGACGTAACAAACGGCGCAAGCCGAAAGCGCGGCGACGATATAGCGTGAAAAGCGCGCGTTTTCGCTCTTTCCGCGAATAAGTCCGGCAGTCAGCGCGGCGATCGGAAAGCCCAGAATATACCCGAACGTGGGTGACGTAACGCAGGCAAATCCGCCCTTACCGCCGGCAAAAACGGGCAGCCCGATAAGTCCTAAAAGGACGTATACAAGCATTGCCGCCGTACCTCTTTTTGCACCGAGCAGCAGTCCTGCAAGCACGCATATCACTGTCTGAAATGTAAGCGGCACGGGATAGAACGGCACTGAAACGTACAGCGTGAATATGATCATGAGCGCGACGAAAACGGCGATGTAGACAAGATTTTTGGTTATGTTTGCGGCTGAAATTTTCATACGCTCATTATACGACTTTAAAAAAGAATTGTCAACCGTTTTTGTTGAATTCGGTTGACAATCGTCTGCGTTTTTCGTATAAATTAAAGCCGTTTAATTATCTCTTTTATCGCATTTTTCCGAGCATGCCGAGCACTCGCCCGAACAGGCGGACTGCTTTTCGGCGGCGTTTTCCATGCCTTTGAGCATAAGGAGAGCGGGTTCGAATTTCGGGTCGATTTTAAGGCAGGCATCGAAATCGGTTTTCGCGTTTTCCATATCCTTCATCCCCAGGCGCGTAAGACCGCGGTAATAGAGGAAATAGTTGTATTTTTTGAGGTTTCCGCCCGTAATGGCGTCGTTTATAATCCTGAAATTTTCGGCAAGCATTTTGACTCTCGTTTCGAAATCGACCGAAGCGCACGCCGACATTCTGCCTGCAACATTTAAAAGCAGCAATTCTTCGTCGTCGGGGAAGCAATCGAGCATGCGTTCGCTCTCGCGCATAACGTAGTCGTAGTCGCCGAGTGCGAGTTTTTTCTGAATGAACGCCGTGGCGCGGCTTATTCCCTTTTCGGTTTTCTCGTTTTTCCAGTCGATGAACGCGCCGTACCAGTCAACGATAAGCGGATGTTCGCCGACCATTTCTTCGCGCGTTACGAACATGTTTTCCGAGTATCTGCTCTCGAGAACGCGAGAAAACACGCCGGGATTGCAAAGCCTTGCTTTAAGGCTTTCGTAAAGGTCGTATTCGACGGGCGCGCCCATTAAAATGACGTACGGGAAGTAGATATACCACATGGCTTTCAGTTCGTCGTCGGCTCCGGGCAGAGCGGTTATTTCGAGCGGCAGTTCGAAAAGCGTCAGTTTTTGCGGAAGGGAGCGGAATTTTTCGTCGATAGTCCCGTTCTTGACCGCAACGGAAAACGCCGGCGATCCGACGTCGAATTTATACGCCTTTTTGTCGCCGTCGGTGATTTCGATAACGCCGTCGCCTTCGGGTCTGTCTTTGAATACGAACGAAACGCCGTAGCGCGTCAGTACGCCCGAAGCGCGTTTAAGTTCCGTGTCGTCGAAAACGCAGCGGAAGCAGTACGTCGAGTACAGCACGTCGCGCTTTTTCTCGAAAGAGAGGTCGCTTTTGTCTATGCGGTTATAACTCGTAAGGGTCAGATAGTCAAGCCCTTTCAAAACTTCTTGTTCGGTCATAATAACTCCGATGCCTGAATTGCGGACGAGAAACGAAATTCTGCGCCCGTAGAACAAATTATAGCACAATATTTGCCAAAAAACAAACGCATGCGCGGAATATATTGACAAATCGAAAAAAATGCGGTAAAATATAAGCGTCGTACGCGATAAACGCGGTGATTTCACGCAATTGTCACCGCGTGACTATTCGGACAAAACAGTGCGACGATATAATGAAAAATAAAACAAAAGCAAAACGGAGGGCATAAATTATGGCAAGAATGCTTATAGTAGACGACGAACAGAATATTCGCGAGATTATCCGCGAATACGCAGAGTTTGAAGGCTATGAAACGGCGGAAACCGACGACGGTATGAAAGCCGTTCGCATGGCAAAGGAAGAAAATTACGACCTTATAATCATGGACGTCATGATGCCCAAACTGGACGGTTATTCCGCGGTTAAGGAAATCCGCAAATTCAGCGACGTGCCGGTTATCATTCTGTCCGCGAGAGTGGAAGAATACGACAAACTTTTCGGTTTCGAAATCGGCGTGGACGACTATGTAACCAAACCGTTCTCGCCCAAGGAACTCATGGCAAGAATAAGCGCGGTATTGAAGCGTACCCGTCCCAAGAAAAAGGAACTTATAAAGTCCGACGGACTGGAAATCGACATTGCCGGCAGAAACGTGTTCGTGGACGGCGAAAAAGTGGAAATGACGCCCAAGGAATACGAACTGCTGTTCTATCTCGTCGAGAACAACGGCATCGCCATCTCGCGAGAAAAACTGCTCAGCAACGTGTGGGGCTACGACTTTTACGGCGACGACCGAACGGTGGACACACATATCAAAATGCTGCGTTCGTCGCTCGGAAAATATCGCGACAAAATCGTCACTCTGCGCGGACTGGGTTATAAAATAGAACTGTAAAGAGGCAATTTTTTGTCGGTATTCGCTCGAAAAATCAATAAAAAGGATAAAAAAGCCAAGTCGGCGTTCGGAAGCGTCATGTTCCGTGCCTGGCTGGCTTTTTTAGTGTTGGCAATATCGGTTATCGGCTTTTTCTGGCTGGGGGAATTCGTTATTTTCAACACCAACTACATTAAAATGTACGTCGGTCGTCTTTCCGATCAAAGCCGTATACTCGAACAGAAACTGAAAAACAACAACTATAACGCGCTTGCCGATTCGTTCCGTTCGGAAGCAAACCAATGCGCGGCTAAGTACGGTATGACCGTGGCAGTTTATTCTTTCCGCGAGGGCGCGAACAGACTTAACGTTTCCGAGGCGCAGTTCGCGTTCTATGCCGACCCGACCGAAATAAATCTTCCGACGACCGATAACACGCGCGCGATGGCGGTCATACGCTCCGACTTTCTTGTAAAAATGAGCGAAATCGAAAAAACGGGTTCGTTTGTCACGAGCAGAGAGAGCGGTTCGGTTAAAACCGTGATTTACGGCAGTAAAATGGAAGCGAACGACGGAAACAGCGTGTACCTGTACGTTTCGACGTCGGTAAACGAATACGGCTTTACGGTCAATATTCTGTCGCGGCAAATGCTGATAGTAACGCTTTTGTGTCTGTTTTTGTCCGTATTCTCGTCTTTGACGATAGCGTGGATGCTCACCCGACCGATAAAACGCTTCACCGAAACCGCGCGGCGTATCGGCGACGGCGATTTGACGCTTAAATACGAAGGCAACGGCTACAACGAATTCGACGACCTTGCCGACGCGCTTAACTACGCTACGTCCGAAATGATAAAGGCGGAGAACTTCCGTCGCGACTTTTTAACCAACGTCTCGCACGACATCCGCACGCCGCTCACGCTCATTAAAGCCAATGCGGAAATGATCCGCGACCTATCCGGCGACAATAAAGAAAAACGCAATCGCAACACGCAGACCATCATCAACGAAGCCGACCGCCTAACGCTATTGGTCGAGGACATTCTCGACCTGTCGAAATTGCAGGCAGGCGTCGTGGAAATGAATAACGGAAAAGTGGACGTCGGAGCGGTAACGCGCGAAGTCGTCGGTCAGTTCGACGTGCTTCGCGAACGCGGCGGCTATGTGTTCGAAACCGATATAGCGGACGGACTTATCGCCGTATGCGACCGTAAGCGACTGGCTCAGGTCATATACAATCTCGTCGGTAACGCCATCAATTACGTCGGCGAGGATAAAAAAGTCATCGTCCGTCTGTTTGAAAAGGACGGTCGTATACGCGCGGAAATATCCGATCACGGCAAGGGAATTCCGCCCGACGAAATAGATAAAGTGTGGGAGCGGTACTATCGTTCCAACAGGCAGAACCGCAACGTCGTGGGCAGCGGAATAGGCTTGTCCATCGTCAAAAACGTGCTTATCGGCTTCGGCGCACGCTACGGTATTATCTCCGGCGTGGGCGAAGGCACGACTTTTTGGTTCGAACTGGATCGCGCCGAGTAAATCGCTTTCCGCCTCGGCTGAAAAAATTCAATAACCGATAAACTTAGTAAAAATACATGGAAATAACTCTCGAACAACTTAAAACTCTCGATAAAGACAAATACGTGCTGCTCGACATGCGATCGGAATCGGACAGAGCCTACGGGTTTATCCCCGGCTCGGTCGCGGTGGACGCGGAAAAACTGCTTTTAAATCCGCCTTCGGACGGGAAAACAGTGGTTATTTATTGCGCCCACGGCGTTTTCAGCGTCGACGTAGCCCAATCTCTTCGGGAAAAGGGAGTGGACGCCTATTCGCTTTCGGGCGGCTATCTCGCGTGGCTGCGCGAGGAAATGAAGAAGAAAGTGGACGAGGACTACTGCGCAAACGTGGAAAAAAGCATACGCACCAAATTCCGTCTGCCGCTCATGAGCCGCTTTATAAAGGCGATAAAACAGTACGAACTCATCAAAGAGGGCGACAAAATCGCCGTGTGCATCTCGGGCGGAAAAGACTCCATGCTCATGGCGAAACTCTTTCAGGAACTGCACCGCTACACCGAATTCGACTTCGGACTGGAATTTCTCGTCATGGACCCCGGTTACAATGAGGAAAACCGCCGCATAATCGAGGAAAACGCCAAAAGACTGAACGTTCCCGTGCATATTTTCGAGTCGGACATTTTCGAGTCGGTTTACAATGTCGAAAAGTCGCCGTGCTATCTGTGCGCGCGCATGAGAAGAGGGTATCTGTATAATTTCGCTCGGCAACTGGGCTGCAATAAAATCGCGCTCGGACACCACTACGACGACGTTATCGAAACCATTCTGATGGGCATGCTGTACGGAGCGCAGATCCAGACCATGATGCCCAAACTCCACAGCACGAACTTCGAAGGAATGGAACTCATCCGCCCCATGTACCTCATCCGCGAGGACGATATAAAAGCGTGGCGCGACTATAACGACCTGCATTTTATTCAATGCGCCTGCAAATTCACCGATACTTGCACGACCTGCAACGACGGACAGAACCACTCCAAGCGTCAGGAGTCCAAAGAACTTATAAAACTGCTCAAAAAAACGCACCCCGACGTCGAAAAGTGCATCTTCCGCTCGGTGGAAAACGTCAACCTCGAAACCGTCATTGCCTATAAAGTCGGCGGCAAAAAGCACAGTTTCCTCGACGACTATGACGCTAAATCTCCATCGTCTGCAAAAAAAGAAAAAACCGAATAATAAAAGTCCGATAAAATGAATTTCAAACCGCAAAACAAACGCCTCCCGAAAAAACGGGAAGCGTTTTTTGTTACTTGTTCTTAGCACCGATTTTGTACACCGATTAGTATATTCGATGAACATTTTATGTAACAATAATAACACATTTTCATAGAGTTTGTCAACAAAAACAAGTAAATTTTGTAAAAATTAAGTAAATGTCGCTTTGAAGGCAAATATTTGCGTCAGAATCTGTCATTTTGTTCATCGAATATACTATTTGATGAACAAAATTCGGTGTTGTCAGGAGATGAGAATGGATACGATTGCACAGATTATCAAGTATGAAGGGGACAATTCCACGTTTATATGGAAACACCCTTTGGAAGATTTCAACTCGTTAAGCCAACTGATCGTTCACGAAAGTCAGGAAGCCGTATTTTTCATGAACGGACAGGCACTCGACCTGTTCGGACCCGGGCGGTACACGCTCGAAACGCAGAATATTCCTCGGCTCGGCAAGATTCTGAATCGCACGACCGGAGACGAGTCGCCGTTTCATTGCGAAGTTTATTTTATCAACAAAACCGAGCAAATGGCTATCCGCTGGGGCACCGACAGCAAAGTCCAGTTCGTCGAGCCGACTTACGGTTTTCCGGTTTCTATCGGCGCGAGCGGAGAAATGTCGCTCAAAGCTACCGACTCCCGAAAACTGCTCGTAAAACTCGTGGGAACGGAAAACGATCTGTCGCAGGAAAAGATAGTGCGGTATTTCCGCGCTTTTCTGATGACCAAAGTCAAAAGTTATATTGCTCAGACGATTAAAGCGCAGAAAATCGATATTTTCGAAATCGACGAAAAATTGGAAGAACTTTCCGCTCGGTTAAAAGAAATGCTTTACCACGATTTCGAGGACTACGGCATTTCTCTCGAAAGATTTTTCGTTACGACCATAGTCAAGCCCGACGGCGACGCGCAAGACGAACTATTCAACAGCCTGCATGTCCGCAGATACGCGGACATTGCCGAGGCAAAACTGCGCCAGCAAGTGGATATTATCGACGAGCAGACGCGCGCTCAGAAAACCATAATCGAATCTCAGGCGATGGCGACCAAGCGAGCGCAGGAAGGCTACACCTACCAGCAGGAACGCGGCTTCGACGTGGCGCAGGACATGGCTAAAAACGAGGCGAGCGGTCAGTTCGCGAATATCGGCGTGGGGCTCGGAATGATGGCAGGTGTGGGCGGAACAATGGCTAACGTCGTCGGCGGAGCGGTAGGCGATGCGTTGGGAAGCCCGAGTACGGCGAAAATCCAATGCAATAAATGCGGAGCGGTTCTTTCCGCAAACGTAAAGTTTTGCCCCGAATGTGGCGAAAAAGTCGTTTCGTCCGATTCGATCGTTTGTCCGGAATGCGGAAAAACGGTGGCAAAAGGCAAATTCTGCCCCGAGTGCGGTCATAAATTCGTAAGCACCTGCCCGAAGTGCGGTGCGGATACGAAAGGCGGTAAATTCTGCCCCGAGTGCGGCGAAAAACTGTAAGGAGATGCGTAAAATGAAGAAAAATTTCAAGTATTTTGCCTTGATCTGGGCTGTCGGCTTCGTTCTTTTCAACGCGATCACTTTTCTCGTCCCGAACGAAATGTTCGGCGTAACGCGTTTCGATAAAGCGGTTTTTTGGATAGCGTATGCGCTGATAGCGGCGGCGTTTGCGATGCAACTCGTCACGGCGTATGCGTTTGCCAAAACCGACGAAAAAGAAAAGACGTTCTTAAAAGTGCCGGTACTGAAAATCGGATATTGCGCGGTCGTCGTGTCGCTTATCGTCGGACTCGCGTTTATGATCTTCCCCGTTCTTCCGGCGTGGGTAGGCGCAATCGTCTGCTTGCTCGTTTCGGGATATTTTATTATAGCGTGCGTCCGCGCTTCCGCCACGGCGACCGTAGTTTCCGACGTCGGCGAGAAAGTAAAGCAAAAAACCTCGTTTCTGCGTTCGGCTACCGTCGAGGCGGAGAATATTATGGCTCGCGCCGCATCACCCGAAATAAAAGCGGAAGCCAAAAAAGTTTACGAAGCACTCAGGTTCAGCGACCCCATGTCCTCGCCCGAACTCGAAAGCCTCGAACGTGAAATATCCGACGGCTTAACTGCCCTTAAACAAGCGGTTTCGTCCGGCGACAATAAAACGGTTTCAAGCGTTTCCGAATCTTTATTGCTCACCATTAAAGAAAGAAACGGTAAATGTAAATTATTAAAATAAAAGGAGAAATAAACAAATGAAACAGTTAACATGTGAAATGTGCGGAAGTACCGACCTTATAAAACAAGACGGAATGTATGTCTGCCAAACTTGCGGAACCAAATATTCCGCAGAAGAAGCAAAGAAAATGATGGTAGAAGGAACGGTTGACGTACAGGGTACCGTAAAGGTGGATAATTCCCAGTTTGTTGAGAAATATCTGTCAAATGCGCGTAGAGCGATGGACAAAACAGATTGGGAAGAAGCAGAGAAGTATTATAATCTCGTTGAACAAAACTGTCCGAATAACATCGAAGCATTGTTTTTTAGCGCATATGCCAAACTGAGACAGGATATATATAATCCGGATTCTAAAAATAATGAACGAGTTGAAGAGGTTTTGATAAAATCAATGTCGGTAATAAGTGATTATTATGAAACTACAACTGAAGATAAAAAAAGCGTTCTCGAAAAAATTGATCGTTATATAAAAAAATTAGCCAATGAGGATTGTGTCAGGTACTATGGTATGAATAACATAATTAAAAATTCGAAGTTAAATATGTTTGAATATAACCCGATTGCAAATGCATTTTCCAAAGAATTAGATGAAATTTATTCTAAACATCAAGAAGATTACATACAAGTGTTAAGAGAACGCAATGTAAAACTCGAAGAAGTGTCCTTTGCGAAAATTCAAAAGAAAATTGGGATATTTGTAGGCGTAGTGTTCGGTATTATTGTTTTTGTTAGCATTATATTGGCTATAGTCTAACGCGAGGTAACATAAAAAGCGACTGCTATAATTACTTGTCTCAAATAATTGTTAATGTAAAAGAGCAGGAAAGGCTTTTTCTCGACATTAAACTTTAAAACAAAACGAACCCCGAGTTTATCGAGGTTCGTTTTTCTATTCGATTATTTATCAGGCGGTGATTAAAGCATAGCCGCTGTCGAAGTTATTCTTTTTGCAGAATTATTCGATTTCGAGGCGGCGTTTGTTGTTTTCCTTGACTTCCTTTTTTGGGAGAGTGAGTTTAAGCACGCCGTTTTCGTAAGCCGCTTTGATTTTATCGGTATCGACGCCGGAAACGTCGAAACTTCTTTCGTACATACCGTACGAGCGTTCGGTGCGGACGACTTTGTCTTTTTCGTTTTTCTGTTCGGCAGTCGAATGACGTTCGGCTTTAACGGTGAGAACGTCGTCTTCGACGTCGAGTTTTATATCCTTTTTATCGAAACCGGGCAGATCCGCTTCGAGGAGATAATGGTCGCCTCTGTCAACGACGTCGGTTTTGAATTCGGCGAGGTCGCGCGTTCCGAAGAACGAAGCGAAGGGGTCGGAGAAGAAGTTCTTTTCGAATTCTTCCATTTCGCGATAAGGATTATAGGCTGCAACGTGACGATTGTTGTTATTGTTTTTACGAGTAAGATCAAACATAATAAATACCTCCGAAAATTGAATTTGTTCGTTATTATTATGTCGGCCTTTTTGTTTTTAATGCGTCCGGCAAGGTCGGCTGTCAGTCGGATGTTATCCGCCGATTTACGTTCCTTTTTTGTGCCTCCTTTTCTTTTTTCGGCTATATTATAGCACTGTTTTTCCGTTTGTCAAGAGGTTTTTTTAAATTTTTTAAAAAATATTTTTCGGGAGCGTCCGACTGTTCGTTTTGCGCCTTAAAATCGCTTTTAGTCGCTTTTTTCGCTTATTACTCTTTTTTGCCGTTTAATTTTCTTCTCATACGGTTTAATCTGCGGACGAAATTGCCGCTCGAAATAAAGTCGGCGAGCGCGTACTGATCGAGTACCGGCACCGAGCAATTGGTGTAGCCGAATTTTTTTTCGTATTCGCCGATAAGGCTGCCGGGCAGTATCATGTATCCCATGCGCACGGAAGGCGAAATGGTCGCCGAAAAAGTGTTGAGGTATATCACGCGGTCGGGACGGAGCGAATACAGCGTGTCCGAGTTTTGCCCGGGGAGAGCGAATTCGCTTGCGTAATCGTCCTCGACTATGTAAAAGTTTTTCTCTTCGGCGAGCGACAGATATTCGAACCGTTTTGCAGCCGACGTACTGACGAAAGAAGGGTAACTGCGGTAGGGCGTGACGTGCAGAACGTCGAATTCGTTGCTTTTGAGAAGAGAGGAGGGTATTCCGTCTTTTCCGAGAGCGAGCGGCAGCACTTTTGCGCCCAGACTCTCGTACGTCTTTACGATGGTGCCGTAGCAGGGCTGCTCGGTTGCGTAAACCTTGTCGCGCCCGAGAAGTCGCACTGCGTTTTCGTAAAGTTGCTCGGCACCCGAACCGATTATTATGTTGCGCGGATCCGCGTACGTCGAGCGGTATGCGTAAAGATACTCGGCTATCGCGTTGCGAAGAACGGCGCAGCCTTCCCCGGGAGCCTTGGTAAGCAGTTTTTTACCGTGCTCGCTCATGACTTTCCGAACCGAGCGGAACCACGCCGTTGAGAGATAATCGTCGAGCGAACAGTCGTCGGGTTCGGGCAGAAATTCGGGCTTTTTATTGCCTCCGACCGCGCCCGACGGAGTAATCGCGCCGAGCGGAAGCACGAAATAGCCGCGTTTTTGCTCGGCACGGATATAGCCTTCTTCTTCGAGCATGCCGAGCGCTTTTTCCGCGGTTATAACACTGACGTTTTCGTTCATCGCGATCGTGCGCTTACCGGGTAGTTTCTCGCCGCTTTTGCGCTTGCCCGAAAGTATTGCCTCTTTATATTTGAGATATACCGAATAATATTTGTTCATAACGCGCTCCTCATGCCGTCGTTTTGCTTTAATCTGGTCATATTAAATTAAACCGAATTGACCATTTACATATTACCACAAATGTGCTATAATGTAAAGAAAAATAAACGAAAAGAGGTTTTGTAAATGAATAAAGACTACCCCAGAGTACTCACCGTTCAGGACATATCGTGCTTCGGACAGTGTTCGCTGACCGTCGCATTGCCTATTATATCGGCTTGCGGAGCGGAAACGTGCGTTTTGCCGTCCGCCGTTCTGTCAACGCACACATGCGGCTTTTCGGGCTATACTTTCCGCGATCTTACGAGCGATATGTCGCTTATCGAAAGGCACTGGCAAAAGGAAAATATCTCTTTCGACGCAGTCTATACCGGCTATCTCGGAAGCGCGGAGCAGATAGGCTATGTGCTTGACATCGCGAAAAATTGCCTGAACGACGGCGGACTGCTCATCGTCGATCCCGCGATGGCTGATAACGGCAAACTCTATCCCGGGTTCGACGCCGCTTTCGTCGAGGAAATGAAAAAACTTGCCGCGAAAGCCGATTTTCTGCTTCCCAATCTCACCGAAGCGTGCCTGCTCACGGGAGCGGAGTATAAAACCGAGTACGACGAAAACTATATAAAGTCGGTTGCCGAAAAACTCTGTTCGCTCGGCGCGAAAACCGTCGTTCTCACCGGCGTCGGCTATAAAGAGGGAAAAACGGGCGTCGTGATTGCCTCCGCAGACGAATATTACTACTACGAACACGAAAAATTGTCCGACGGCTGCCACGGAACCGGCGACATTTATGCGTCCGCGTTTACGGGCGCGCTCGTCCGCGGAATAAACGCGCGCAAAGCCGCCGAAATCGCCGCGAATTACGTTCTATGCTGCATAAAAGCCACCGCCGGCGACCCTTCTCACAAATACGGAGCGAAATTCGAAAAATCGCTGTTTAATCTCATCTCCGCCGTGCAGAAAGAAGCGGAGTAAAAGTTATATAAAAGACAAACGTGCAATTAAAGCGAAGAACGACTTAAAGCCAAGTTAAGCCGTTCTTTTTTTATGCCTGAAACTTTAAAAACTCACGGCTTTTGCGCATTAAAAATTGGACTTTTTTTTCTCGGGGCGGTATAATATAGAAAAAACCTCACAAGGAGAGAAAAATGGACTTTTTATACTGCGATCCGAACGTGATGCTTATTAAATCCGACTACGAAATAGTGGTAAACACACTCGAAGAGGGCGTGTGCTATATCAAAGTGGGCAGACAGACTTTCCACGAAAATCATTCGGGAATCATGCCCAGCGTCACGCTCGTTCATAAATACGTCGTTCCGCAAAAACTGCTGAACAAATACAAAACCTACACCGTGTACTACAAAAAAGTAGTCGAGCGCAAAAACAACTTCCCGGTTGTCGGCAGACTGCTGAAAAAGACCTATTCGTTCCGTCCCATCGAGAAAACCGACGACATAAACGTATTCTACATCGCCGACATTCACACGCATTGGGACTATGCCGAAAAAGTTTCGTCCTATTTCGGCGACAAACTCGACTTATACATAGTAAACGGCGACTTCGGCGAGAGCAGCAGTTACGAGAATCTGCGCAGGCTCAATAAACTCATCGGAGATATTACGAAGGGCGAAATTCCGTCGCTGGTCGGCAGAGGCAATCACGACACGCGCGGACTTTTGGCGGAAAAAGTCACCGATTATATGGCAACCGACGACGGACGCGCGTACTTCGAATTCTATGCCGGTCCGATTTCGGGCGTCATATTCGACTGCGGCGAGGACAAGTACGACAATCATCCCGAATACCGCTCGCTTAACTTTTTCGAGCAGTACAGAAAGGACGAACTCAAATACCTCAAAAAACTTAAACTCAAAGATTCGCAGTTCCGTTTTGCAGTGTGCCACGTTCCGTTCATGCACTCGTGCGCGATGAACGGTCAGTTCGACATTATGCCCGACCTGTACGAAAAGTGGGGAGCGGAAGCCGACAAAATGGGCTTCGAATTCATGATTTGCGGTCACACGCACACCGTTCGCTATATCCGCGCAAACGGCGACGAGGGCGACAAATTCGCGCATAACTACCCCGTAATAGTGGGCGTAACCAAGCGGCACGACTATTTGTCCGGCACCGCGCTTACGCTTAAAAAGAGCGGCTCGGTCATGCGGATCGTGGGCAGCGACGGCGACGTTTCGTCCGAATTCAGGGTTGCGGACGGCTTTACCGAGCGCGACGGAAAAGCGTTCGAAAAATAATCGGGAGAAAAATATGATTTATTATAAAGCAAGCGAGTTTGTTTCTCCGTTAAAAGATAAAAATTTCAACGTTTACTTCGTCGCGACCGCCGATAAAGACGGCAATATCGAAAAAGCGACGGTAAACGACGCGAATCCGTGCTGTCAGTGCTATTCGGTTTCCAAAACCTTCACGGCATTGGCTGCCATGATATGCGTGGACAAAGGCGTTCTGTCGCCCGAGAGCAAAGTGACGGAAGTCCTTCATAAATACCTGCCCGAAAAATACGACGAAAGGTGGAATAACGTCACGCTTCACGACCTTCTTCGTCACCGCAGCGGACTGACTAGCGGTATTCTCGACGTCGACTGCTTGAACGCAAGCGAATTCGGAACGACCGACTACTTAAAACGCGTGTTCTCGCAAAGCGTCGAGGGGAAAACGGGCGAGCATTTCTGCTACACCGACGACGTGTTTTACCTCGCTTCCCGAATGGTTTCCGAGGCGTCCGGCGTCGAAACGAGCGCTCTTCTTCGCGAACCGCTGATGAAAATCATGAATTTCCGTCAGTACGCCTGGTCGGTCTGCCCCGAAGGATACGCTATGGGCGGCACGGGAATGTTCCTTTGCACCGAGGATATGGTAAAACTCGGAGTGTTGCTGCTGCGCCGCGGCGACTGGTTCGGAACGCGCGTTATTTCGGAAAAAGCCGCCGATATGCTGCTTGAAAACTGTTACGGACTGGACTGCACAAACGAAAACGGCTGGGCTTTTAAAGGCGGAATGCGCGGTCAGGGACTTGCGATAAGCCGCGAAAAGAATGCAGTCGTCGCCTGGCACGGCTACGGAAAATACGGTTGGCGCGAAGTTTTGTTCGCTCCCGAAAATCGGGAAAATCTGTAATATCGTCGGATTCTGGCGGCAATATGTTAAAAAATATTGACATTGCGCCGACTAAATGCTATAATTAACGTACTAAAAGCGATTCGGCGGCATATAAAACCGTTGAACATGCGAATCATCCGCGGCGAAAAACTTTTTCGCGGCGGAAATACGGAAAGGAGAAGTAACAACAATGAAAACAAAAAAAACTTTGCTTTGCGTCGCGCTCAGTCTCGTTCTGGCTTTTTGCGCTTGCGGCTTTACCGCTTGCGACAACAATCAGAACGGCGAAACTTACACCGTTGCGCAAAAGACCGAAAACTTCGCAAAATCGGTAACCGAGATCAAAGAAGGCGAAGGATTCAACTTCAACATCGATAACGTAGCAGTTTCCGTCCCCGGACTGGAAATCAGTTACGTCGCGTTGGTCGAAGGAAAGGAAGAGTCCCGCGACGTGCTTTGCGATCTTAACGCCACGGCGACCGGAGAACTGTTCGTCGGAAAGGACAACGAGGGCGCGTTCACGCTCAAAGCGCACGCCAAACTTACCGCGGACATGAATAAAGCCGCAACAGAAACCGACGAAGAAGTCAGCGGAACGGTTTCGCACGGTGAACTCGAAGCGGCTCTGTATATCAAAGGCGAAAACGTTTACCTTAAATATACCATGAACACAACCTATCCCGGTATTCCCGAAGCGTATCGCGCTCTCAACAACGAAACCGGCACGCGGTCGGCGGTTCTGACGATCGAGCAGATCAAAGAAATGATTAAGTCGCTCATCGTCGATAAAATTCCCGACCTGCCCGAAATCAACGAAGGAATGCAGACCGCAATAACCGCGATCGCGCAGGAAATAGAAAAACTCTACAACGAAAAAGTCGCTCCCGTGCTCGAAACCAAGAAGGCGGAATCCGACGCGAATATCGAAAAAGTCGTTGCCGCTCTTAAAAAGACGCTCATCGACGTTACAACCGACGGCGATATAGTAATCAAAACCAACAGCGCGAAACTGAAAGCGCTCAACAACGAACTCTATACCATGACGCTCGACAAACTTATCGATAAGTATGCCGGCGAAGGTACTTTCGCTTCCCTGAAAGCGGACGTCAACGCTCTTTTGGACTATACCGTGGGCGACGTTTTAGCCAAACTCGCGGAATACGGCATCACCGAAGACGACATTTTCGGACTGCTCGATAACATAGCGGTCGAAATCGGCGGCGAAGGCTCTACCATCGATCAACTGCTCGGCATGGAAGCAGGCGAACTGCGCAAGAAACTCGACGAAGAAAAAGATACCAAAATTCTCGCACTTATCAAAGAGGTCGTTCCCACATTCGACGAAACAACCGTCCGTAGCGCAGTTGCCGTAGCGTTCACGCTCATGGAATCCAACACAACCTACGACATTATCGCAACCGTCGTGAATTCTTCCGCATCGGAAGGCAACGCTAAATTCGATAAAAAAGCCGTAAAGGAAAAAGTGGACACCGTTATCGACACTCTCGGCGAAATGCTGAAAGTCACGCTCACGCTCGACTCGAAGGGCAATTTCAAGTCGCTCAACGTCAAAGCAAGCGTAAACAAGGCGAACATCGTCGCTCTTATCGGATCGGATGCAGAAATTCCCGATTTGTCCGTTTCGGTCGAAATCACCGCACTTAAAGGCGCGTTTATCAATGCAGCCAACTATGATTACGACGCTATGGCAAACGAAATCGACAATCCTAAAACCGACGAAGAAGCGCTTCTCGCAGCGTAAATAACGGAATTAAAACCAAATAATAAAAACGGGCAATCGGACCGGATTCGGTTGCTCGTTTTCGTTTTTAAAAGTGTTTTTTCAAGTAAAAACATTGACATAAAAAACGCGGGAGCCGACCTGGCTTTCCGCGCTTTTCGTTTATTCTGCCGCTTTACACGACTATATTTACTATTCTTCCGGGAATAACGATGACTTTTTTGGGCGTTTTGCCTTCGAGAAGAGCCACGACTTTGTCGTCCGAGAGAGCCAGTGCCTCGATTTCTTTCGGAGTCGCGCTCGTGGGAACGACCAGTTTACTCTTGACTCTGCTGTTGATCTGAAGTGCCAGTTCTACTTCGTCTTTAACCAGTTTTTTCGGGTCGAACACGGGGTATTCGGCGTACATAATAAAGCCTTCGCCGCCGAATTCGTGATAGAGTTCTTCCGCAACGTGAGGCATCATGGGCGCAATGAGACGTATAACCGTTTTCGCGGTGTCCTCGTACGACTTTTTCGAAACGCTGCCGTCCAGTTTGTACATGACGTTTACAAGTTCCATAAGACGAGCGACAGCCGTGTTGAACGAGAAGTTTTCGAGATTTTCGGAAATGTTCTTAATCGCGTAGTTGAGCGCGTATGCAAGTTCTTTTTCGCTGCCTGCGTCAACGTTCTTTTCCTCGTAGTCTTTCGCGTGGGTGATCGCGCGTTCCAGTCGGTCGGCGAATTTAGCGATTGACTTTAAACCCTCTTCGTTCCACGGACCGCCCTCTGTGTAGGAGAATCCGAACATAAGGTAAAGGCGGAAGATGTCCGAGCCGTACTCGGCGATGTATTTGTCGGGATTGATGATGTTGCCCTTGGACTTGCTCATTCTCGTGCCGTCGGGTCCGAGAATCACGCCCTGATGCACTAGCGAAAGGAACGGCTCGTCGAAGTCGATATAGCCCATGTCTTTAAGCGCCTTGGTGATGAATCGCGAGTAAAGCAGGTGACTGCAAGCGTGTTCCGCGCCGCCGACGTATTTGTCAACGGGCAGCATTTTGTCGATTTTGTCCTTGTCGAACGCTTTTTCGGCGTTTTTGCTGTCCGCGTAACGCAGATAGTACCAACTCGAACAAACGAACGTGTCCAGTGTGTCGGGATCGCGCTTTGCGTCCGCGCCGCAGACGGGGCATTTAACGTTCATGAACTCGTCGCACGAGCCGAGCGGAGATTTTCCGTCGGGCGAGAATTTAACGTCGTAGGGAAGAGAAACGGGCAGGTCTTTTTCGGGTACCGGAACCGTGCCGCAGTGCGGACAGTGAATCATCGGTATGGGCGCACCCCAGTAACGCTGACGGGAAACCGACCAGTCGCGTATGCGGTAGTTGACCTTTTTGCCGCCTTTGCCGAGAGAAGCAAGTTTTTCGAGAATGGCGTTCTTCGCGTCCTCGGTTTTCATTCCCGAGAATTCGCCGCTGTTTACGCTGACGCCGTACGAGCAGAAGGGAAGAGCGTCGTCCTCGTCGTTTGAGCCTGCCACCACTCGCGTGATTTTAAGACCGTACTTCTGCGCGAAAACGTAGTCGCGCGCGTCGTGGGAAGGAACGCCCATAACCGCGCCCGTGCCGTAGGAGCCGAGAACGTAGTCGCCGATCCACACGGGAACGCGTTCGCCGTTTATCGGATTGACGCAGTATGCGCCGGTGAAAACGCCGGTTTTTTCTTTTGCGGTGGAAAGACGCTCGATTTCGCTCGCCTTTGCCGCTTCCGCTTTATAAGCCTCGACCGCGGCTTTCTGCTCTTCGGTCGTGATTTCGTTTACGAGCGGATGTTCGGGCGCCAGAACGACGTAACTAACGCCGAAAAGCGTGTCGGCGCGTGTCGTGAACACACGGAAATTCTCTCCGTTTTCGAGAGTGAATTCCACTTCGCCGCCCAAAGACTTACCGATCCAGTTTTTTTGCATGGTTTTGGTCTTTTCGGGCCAGTCGAGTTTGTCTATTCCTTCGAGCAGTTTTTCGGCGTAGTCGGTGATGCGGAAAAACCACTGAGTCATTTCCTTTCGCACGACTTCGCTGCCGCAACGTTCGCATTTGCCGTCCACGACCTGTTCGTTCGCGATGACGGTGTTGCACGAGGGGCACCAGTTGACGGGCGACAGTTTCTGATAGGCAAGACCGTGTTTGTAAAGTTGAATGAACAGCCACTGCGTCCACTTGTAGTATTCGGGAGAAGAAGTGTAGAGTTCCGCGTCCCAATCGAACATCGCGCCCATCTCTTTGAGTTGGCGCTCCATGGTGGAAATGTTTTTCATCGTGCTGTCGAGCGGATGAATACCCGTCTTTATCGCGTAGTTTTCCGCAGGTAGACCGAACGAGTCGAAGCCCATCGGCTGGAACACGTCGTAGCCCTTCATGCGCTTATAACGCGCGTGCGAGTCGGTTAAGCCGTAGTTGTACCAGTGACCGAGGTGCAGGTTTGCTCCCGACGGATAGGAAAACATTTCGAGAGTGTAGTATTTTTTCTTTTTCGGGTCGTTTTTAAAGTCGTTTACTTTGTTTTGCGACCATATTTCGTTCCATTTTTTTTCGATTGCTTTATAGTCCATAACGCGTTCTCCGTATAATTTACCGTATAATTATAATGCTTTTAAAGCCGTTCGTCAACCGTTTTCGCGCTCGTCAGTGCAGAAGATTGTCCACCTTCGTGCTTTTAGCCCATTCGCTGGGCGTGTAGTGAGTAATCTTTTTGAATATTCTCGTAAAATACTGCGCCGAGCCGTATCCGAGCACGGACGCCACCTGCGACAGCGAGTATTGCCCAGTCGCGATAAGCCGCTTGGCTTCGTCGGTTTTCATCTTGTTGTAGTATGCGATGACCGAGCATCCCACGTCCGCCTTAAAGCGCGTTTCTATGCACGTTTTTGAAAAGAAAAGCCGCTTGCTTATCTCGTCGAGCGTCACGCTGCCGTACAGTTTTTCGGAAAGTATGCCCTTGACGCGCACGGTCAGTTCCGCGTCGTTTTCGGGTTTGGGGGGAAGTCGAGTGCCTTTTTCGTCGCGCATCAGCGATATGAGCAGACTTTCGAGATAGCACCGCATCATCTGCGCCGCGCCTATCGGAGCGTCGTCGCGGTAGTGCATGGCTCGCATGTAGATTTCGTCGGGCTTGTCCGAAAACGCGAGCGCGAATTCCGAAACTATGTTACTTAAACTCGCGCGTTCCGATGCCGACAGAGTCACTCGCTTATCCTCGAAAAAGGATGCGTCGCCCGACAGCGAAAAAGTGACTATTATCGAACTCGCGTAGCCTGCCGTTTTAATCGAGTGGAACTGATTGGGTTTGTGGAAATACGCCTCGCCGCGTCTTAAAACGTACTGGTTGTCGTCGGCTACTATCGTCGCTTCGCCGCGGTCAACGTACACCAGTTCCCAGAAGTTGTGGCTTTCGCCCTCGAACGAGAATTTCCTGCCGTAATTGAAATAATGCACCGTGTAAAACGCGGTGACCGACAAAACGGGATTTACGGGAGTTTTGACGAAATTGTTTTTCATGACTCAATTATACAATCTTTCGCGTTTTTGTGCAAACGAATACGCGCTTTCGTGCAAAAATTCATGCCGACCGATTTTTATAAACGCGTTATTTTGTGCAAAAACGGTTGCATTTTCGTCCGCATATCGTTTGACTATCCGCGCAATCGGGTATATAATATCGGTGTAACTGTATTTTTCGGCATACGAGCCGGACGAAAGGAGAAAAACCATGCGATTTTTAAAGGCAAACGCAAGAGAATTTCTGCCGCAGGGCGAAAAAAAGAAAATCACGCACATGTGCATAGCCGCACACTTCGACGACGTCGAGTTCATGGCGTATCACGGCGTTTTACAATGTTTCGGAAAAGAGGATAAATGGTTCGCGTCCGTGGTCGTAACCGACGGCGCGGGCAGCCCGAGAAGCGGCTTGTACGGGGATTACACCGACGAGCAGATGAAAGCCGTCCGCATCCGCGAGCAGCAAAAAGCGGCGGTCGTGGGCGAGTACGGCGCGGCTTACAACCTCGACTTTACGTCCAAAGAGGTCAAGGACGGCGACGAAAACGTCGTCAAAGAACTGGCGGAAGTCATAAAGGAGTGCCGCCCCGACGTTATCTACACGCACAATCCCGCAGACAAGCACGACACGCATTTAAGCGTTTGCCTGCGCGTTATCGCGGCGATAAAGTCGCTTCCCGACGAATATAAACCGAAAAAACTCATCGGCTGCGAAGTATGGCGTTCGCTCGACTGGGTCAACGACGAGCAGAAAGTACTTTTGGACGTTTCGGCGCATCCCAATATTTCCATGAGTCTGTCGTCCGTGTTCGACAGCCAGATTCAGGGCGGCAAGCGTTACGAACTCGCCTGCGACGGCAGAAGGCTGGCAAACGCAACCTTTTTCGCAAGTCACGCTACCGACGAGGCGGAGCGGCTCAACTACGCGATCGATATGTCGCCTCTTATGCGCGGCGGCGATGTCAAAGAGTATATCGACGACTATATCCGCGCGTTCGAAAACGATGTGCTGAAAAGAATAACCGAGTTCGAAGGCAAGAAGTAAATGTAAATAAAAAAGCGACAGCCGTGAATAAATCGACTGTCGCTTATATTTTTTGCGCAAAGGCAAAAAACTCGTAAGGCTTATTTTATTTTGGACGCTCCGGCTCCGGATTTAACGACGTTTTTGCCGAATTTGGTGCGCGCCGCTTTGATTTTCTGAACGGGCGCGGGTTCGGTTTTGTACATTCCGCGGTCGTTCATATACTTGAACGCGTCGTACTGATCGCACGCACACTCGGACATCTGCGTGTTAATGATTTTGCGCAGTTGCTCGTTGTCGATTTCGAGCATAGCAGTGCCGTACAGTTTGACGAGGTTTTTGTGACCGCCCAGCACGTCCGAGATGATGTCGTAGTCGCTGAGTCTGCAGTTGTGGTCGCATGCGGCTTCGGTCCGCTCGTCCGTTTTGCGAGTACGGGGAGCGGCGTTTTTCTGCTTTTTATCCGCGGTTTTGTTTTCCGCAGAGTGTTTTTGTTTTTGATTTTCGTTCTTTTTAGCAGGCATGATTGTTTCTCCTTATTGGTTGTTGTTTAAGTACTCGTAAAGAGCCATAAAACGTGTTTTGTGATTGTTTGCGTATTTACCCAGTTTGGTTTTAAGCACGGGGTCGGAACATTCGTCCACATACGCGCAGCATTTTTTATACGCAAGTTCTTCGCTGCCGAGAAGTTGCGTCAGTTCCTGTAAAGTTTTTGTCGTCATTTTTGACATATCGTTACCTCCGACGTAATCTGATTAGATTATCTGCATAAGAAACAAAATTATACCGCAGTTAAGTAAATTTCCGCGAAATTATCGTCAATCGCTTGAAAAAGCGAGCGTTTTATGCTACAATTTCCGTATGGGCATAATAACCGACGTAAAATTTCAGAAAAAAAATCACGCTCGCGTCAGCGTGTTCGTGGACGGCGAGTTTTTTTGCGGTATGCAGAGTATAACCGCCGCGAAAGAGGGAATAAAGCCCGGCGCGGAAATAGACGAAGCGTGGCTTTTTCAGGCGATTGCCGAAAGCGAAAGCGCGGAAGCGTTCGATAAGGCGCTTTCATACCTGAGTAAAGCCCCACGCACGAAAAAAGAGATCGAAAACTATCTCTATAAAAAGGAATATCCGTCGTTCGCCGTGGACGCGACGATTCAAAAACTTACCGACTACGGCTATCTCGACGACGAGCGGTACGTCGACGGCTATCTGTCGTTCTATTCTGGCGATCGCGGCGTCAAAAGGCTGAAAGTCGATCTCATGCAAAAGGGCGTGGATAAAAACCTTATCGAAGAAAAACTGTCCGCGCTGCCTGGGCAGGAAGACGCCGCAAGACTTGCCGCGAAAAAGTACCTTCGCACGCACCGCGACGCCGATAAAAACAAACTGCGCGCTCATCTGTACGCGAAAGGGTTCGAATACTCGGTAATTTCCGACGTCGTAGGCGAGGACGATTATGATTAAAGTCTGCCGTTATAAAGACATTATTTCGCTTGCGGGAAGCGCGGACGAAACGCTTCTTCGCTCGTTTGCGGACGAGGCGATAAGCCGTCTTTTTGCGGACTTATCGTGCGGTGCCGAGTTTGCGCTCGGAAAAGGACAGTCGGGCATACTGGGTGCGTTCCTTGCCGCCGCATGCGCCGAAAAAGGAATAAAAACCGCCGTTTTCGCAGAGAAAAATCTGCCCGAAAAGGCGATAAAGCCGCTCGTCGGCTCAAAAACGGAAGTAAAAAATCTTTCCGATTTTACTTGTTCTTCGGTCGTAATCGACTGCCTGTCGCCCGATAAATTCACGAAAAAACCGGGACGAGAACTTGTTTCGGTTGCAAAAAAGATAAACGAATGCCGGGATTGCGTTAAAATCTCCGTGTTGTCGCCGTTCGGACTTAATCCCGACAGCGGAGAAAGTACCGGTTTTGCCGTCGCCGCGGATAAAACGCTTTGTTTTTCCGCCGCCGCTTCCGGACTTATTCTGTCGGACGGACTTAACTATTCGGGCGAACCGATCGTTATCGGCGATTGCCCGGTGCGCATTCTCGGCAGCATCACGGACGAAAATTTCGCCGCTTTGCCGAAAAGAAAACGAGTAAGCCACAAGGGTGTGTACGGAAAAATTTCCGTTATAGGCGGCTCGGACGCGATGCCCGGCGCGCCGCTCATGGCGTACGGCAGCGCGGTTGCAGCAAGCGTTTCGGGAGCAGGACTGGTGCGCCTGTGCGTCGGCGAAAACGAAAAATGCGCCTATAAATCGCGCGTTACCGAGCAAACTCTGTTTTTTCTCCCCGAAAAGGACGGCTTTATCCGCTTCGACCAATCGAAACTGCGCGAAATAATTGAGTATTCCGACGTCATTGCGCTTGGACCGGGAATGGGGAACAACCCGTTTCTGCCCGAAATCATCGAATTTTTGTGCCAAAACTTCAATAAAACGCTTATTCTCGACGCCGACGCGCTCAACGCGGTCGCCAAAAATCCCGACAGCATAAAAAACCACGTCGCAAAACCGGTTTTAACTCCGCATATCGGCGAATTTGCCCGACTTGCGCCCGAAATCAAGCCGTTCGATATTAAAAAAGTCAAAGCGTTTGCAAGGGAAAATAAGTGCGTGCTTGTGCTTAAATCCGCCTGCACCGTAATAACCGACGGAGTAAGCGTCTTCTTCAATACGAGCGGCACGCCGGCTCTCGCCAAAGGCGGCAGCGGCGACGTTCTCTCGGGCATAATAGCGGCGTACTCCGCGGTATGTTCTCCGCTCGAAGCCGCGGCAAAAGCCTGCTATCGTTTCGGAAAAACCGCCGAACGGGTCGCACGGATAACCGGAGAAGAAGCCCTGCTCGCCCGAGACGTAATCGCCGCGATTCAGGGCGAAAAGTAAAAATTTCAGCAATCGATATAATAAAGTAAAAAGCGTTCCGAACTTAGCGGAGCGTTTTTTGTCTATAAAAAGCGTAAAAAATTACATAATTACGCAAAATTCGCCGCAAAATAATCGTATGCCGAAAGGTTCGAGGGGGATAATTATGAAGACGATAGAAATATCGATATCGCAGGGAGCGTACGAAAATTTGACTAAATTCGCAGAACTTAAAAATATGCCGATCGAAAAAGTAATTGCCCGGCTCGTGGAAAGGTTTGCGCCCGCAACGCATACCATGACAGTAGAGGAACTTGCGCTCGGTTATGCGGCGAGCGGCGAGGAAAACCTCGACTGGGCTAATCTTTAAGGAAACACGCAAATGACGGATATTAAACGCGGCGAATTGTATTATGCGGATTTAAGCCCCGTTATCGGGAGCGAGCAGGGCGGAGTGCGCCCCGTTCTCATAATCCAGAACGACGTGGGTAACAAGTATTCGCCCACGATTATCGCCTGCGCCGTCACCAGTCGGCTGACAAAAGCCAAACTGCCCACGCATATAGAACTAAAGGAAGGCGAGTCCGGACTTAAAAAAGAGTCGGTCGCTCTCCTCGAACAACTGCGTACGCTCGATAAACGCCGTCTGAAAGAAAAAATCGGCGTTCTGTCAAACGAAAAAATGGAAAGAGTGGACCGCGCTCTTCTCATTTCGCTCGGTTTTATCTGATTTTTCTTTAGACGCAAAGCGGCTTTACGGCGGAGCGCGTTATGCTCGTCAAAACGCGGATTTATGCGTTTTTACGGGCTTTTAAGCCGCAGGAAGGCAAAATAAAAGCGCGCTCTCGGTGCGATTAAACGGAAAGTTGCAAACGATCAAAAAAATAAAATTAAAAAAATTTTCGGAAAACGGCGTTAATTTTGTTGCAATTTGCGCCGTTTTGGTATACAATATATGGGCAAACGAAAGTTATTTCGTTTTTTTCGCGCGTCGAGGTGTAGCGCAGGTGGTAGCGCGCATGGTTCGGGTCCATGAGGTCGTGAGTTCGAGTCTCGTCACCTCGACCAAATTAAAGGCTTTTTCCATTGGAAGAAGTCTTTTTCCTTTGCTTTTTTGCACGTTTTTATATAAACGCACCCTCAAAACCGAGCCATGAGGGAATTTCGGATATTACCGTGTATTCTTATGCGTTTTTGGTAATAGTCGGTTTTGCCGCTAGTTATCGGATAAAAGTTGAGTGAAAACATTGAAGAGGGTATTGAATTTGCTCCGAAAAAGCGGTATAATAAAGAAAAAACGAAAAGGAGAAAAAGTTCATGAGAAAAAATTTTCCCGTAAATCCCTGGTTCTATCCGCTTCCGGTGCTTATAATCGGAACGTACGACGAAAACGGCAATCCCGACGCCATGAACGCGGCGTGGGGCGGACTGTATGACAGCGATCTGGTCGAAATCTGCCTGAGCGCAGGTCACAAAACCACCAAAAATATAATGAAGAAAAAGGCGTTCACGCTCGCGTTCGGAACGGCGGATACGGTTGCTGCGTGCGACTATGTCGGTCTGGTTTCGGCTAACGACGTCGGCGACAAAATGCAAAAGTCCGGCTTTACCGCGACGAAAAGCGAATTCGTGGACGCGCCGGTCATCGAGCAACTTCCGCTCACGCTCGAATGTACTTTCGAAAAAGTGACCGAAAACGGCAACGTTATCGGAAAAATAGTCAATATCTGCGCCGACGAGCGTATTCTGGACGAACGCGGCGAAATAGACTATAAAAAACTGCGCCCGATCGCTTACGAGCCGATTAAAAACCAATACGTCGTCATGGGCGACGTCGTGGGCACTGCGTTTTCCGACGGTAAAAAATTAAAGTAAGCCCGATAGCACAAACGACGACCGCGCGAACAAAAAAACAACGCCATGGACGAATAAAAATAAGTCAATGCCGTCCGTTTTTCGGAAATAAACCGTAAATACGACAAAAAAAGAGGAGCCGTGTGTTTTCTCGCACCGCGTGTCCTCTTTTTTTGCATAAAAATCAAAAAGCGGTATTGACAAGCGGGGTTTTTTGTGATAAAATAATAAACAACGGGTAAGCGGTTGCCCATGGTCGTGCGCGTTTGAAAAACGACAAAACCGCAATAAAAAAATATACGAGCGTCGCTTTGCGGCGAAGGAAGGAAAAGAGATGAGTATTATTTCCGGCAGAGTATACAATGCTTGCCGAGAAAACAATGCGATCGAAGGTTGCACTGTTTCGGAAGAGATATTCGGAAAAGGAGAAGTCAGCGTCGTGTGTTTTTGCCTTGACGCGAACACCGATATAAGCGCGGAAACGTACGAGTACCCCAAACTTATGACGGTATTGTCGGGATGCGCGGAAACGTTCGGCTTTAACGGCACGTTCGGGCAATTGAAGGAGGATAAGAGCATATCCGTTCCGACCGGCGTTCCGACCGGAGTGCGCGCCAAAAGCCCGACGGTCTACACGGAAATAAATTTCGGGGGCAACGTTAAAATGAACGATAAAATAAAAACGGGCGAAGTGTTTTCGCTTAAAGATATCGTCCCGTACGAAAACGGCAAAATAGTCAATATGGACGTCGCCACGAGCGAGAAAACCAAATTCGTCGTCATGAGTTTCGACGAAGGCACGGGGCTTAGCGAACACGCGGCACCCGGCGACGCGCTTATATTCGCTCTCGACGGCAAGGGAATAATCGGCTACGAGGGCAAAGAATACTCCATATCCGCAGGCGAAAACTTCCGTTTCGCAAAGGGAGGAAAACACTACGTCAAGGCGGACGGCAAGTTTAAAATGGCGCTTTTATTGACGCTCGAATAAGCCGAAAACAATATAAATTAAGCAAAAAGAAGGTAACGAAAGGCAAATTCTCATAAGGATGTTTTTTGCCGATTGAGAGTGCAAACAAAAACACGCAGAATTCAGAAATGAACTCTGCGTGTTTTTGTCTACACTTTTCGCCCTTGAAAAACGGTCGAAAAAATGGTATAATTAATTCAGAAAGAATAATCACTACGGAGGGCTCGCCATGCCATACGACAAAAAGACGCGGGATGCGCTTCAGGCATATTATGAAGCGCATGATTTTACCGGAAACATCCATGCCTTTGATGACAAAAAATATACGCCCGCACAACTTCGGATTTATGCCAAGGCGAAAAAGTTCTTTGCACAGTCATGGCTGAAGCTCCTTCCCGAAACGGGCAACAAGCGCTCGATGAGAAATTTCTCGAAAAACTATCCGCTGAACTGTCTGAAAGAAGGCGACGCGGCGTACATTGCGGATATGGTTGCCGAAATTATGGGCGATGAGAAACAATTCAAAGCCTCTATTGACAAATTCTTTTTTGACTTGCAGGAGCCGCTCGAAGCCGGACTCAAAGCCTGTGCAAAGGCGCATGGAAAGACACCGGAGGAATTGACCGACGAAGAAATCGAAGATGTTGTGGACAAACTTGCCGGGCTTTTCATGGAAGAGATGATCAACGCGCTGATGACGGCACAGAAAACACCGAAAATCTTTGCGGCGCTCCATAAGGGCGATACAAAGCTCACGGCGCACGAGGATTTTAACGATTCCGTGTGCGAAAATCACGACAAAATCAACTTTTTGAAAAGATGGACGCATTCCGACACACAGCTCGGTGCGGCATTGTCACTTGAAGAAGTGATGGCAACCGACAGAGATGCCGTTGAAAATGCCGCTGATTTCTTTTCTCCCGCCGAGAGTACGGAAGAAGCCTATACGGAACTGCGAAACGGATTCCTTGCCACGCTGTCGGAGGATGACCGTGCGATTTTCATCATGCGGGAAAACGGTAAAACGCAGAAGGAAATTGCAGAGGCGCTCGGCTATAAGACGCACAGCGCCGTGACCAAACGCCTGCAAACTATGCGGGAGCAGTTTGAAATGTATATAAAAGAACAAGGATAAGCACATAGTCATATACAGCCCCAAGACAGTAAAAAGTCTTGGGGTTGTTTTCTGTTTGCAGTCTATCAGCAGCGTTACCGCGCATAAAAACGGGGGGGACCGATATTTAAGGTTCGTTCTTTATAAAATCTTAACACCATTCGTAAAAAATCTAATGCCATCTTTACGGGAAATGTGATAATATAATGCCGATAAATGAAATCGAGGTTTTTGCATGGAAATACTGAAAAGAAGACTATCTTCGTTTCAAATAATACTGCTGGGATTCGCGGGAGTTATTTTGCTCGGCGCATTTTTACTTACCTTGCCGATTTCTTCAAAGTCGCATGAATGGACTTCTTTTATAGACGCGCTTTTCACTTCGACTTCTGCCGTATGCGTAACGGGACTTATTGTGTTCGATACCGCAACGCATTGGACGATATTCGGGCAAATCGTTATATTATTGTTAATTCAAATCGGCGGCATGGGCGTCGTTACCGTCGCCGTGTCCGTTGCCGTTATTTCGGGCAAAAAAATCGGGCTGTTCAGCCGTGAAACAATGAAAAACGCAATTTCCGCACCGAACGTGAGCGGTATAGTCCGCCTGACCGGATTTATAATCAAGGGTATATTTTTGATTGAACTTATCGGCGCGCTTGTTATGATGCCCGTGTTTTGTATCGATTACGGCGCCGAAGGTATTTGGATGGCGATATTTCATTCGGTATCCGCATTCTGTAATGCAGGCTTCGATATAATGGGGACAAAAAGCGGCGAGTTTACTTCCATCACGCACTACTCCGCGCAACCGGTTATCAATATTACGATTATGCTGTTAATCATTATCGGCGGTATCGGTTTTTTGGTATGGGAAGACGTTTGCAAACACAAGTGGCGAATCAAAGAATATCGCATGCAAAGCAAAGTGGTATTGATTGTAACCGTCGCGCTTATTGTTTTGCCCGCGATATACTTCTTCTTTTTTGAATTCGGCGATTTACCTGTCGGTAAGCGAATACTTGCTTCTTTGTTTCAATCGGTAACGCCGCGAACGGCAGGATTTAATACGGTAGACCTTACGGCGATCAGCGATACGGGATTATACCTTATGATTATTCTTATGTTGATAGGCGGTTCGCCCGGTTCTACCGCAGGCGGTATGAAAACGACGACGATAGCGGTTTTGTTTTCTTCCGCTTTTTCCGTATTCAGGAAAAAAGACAATGCGGAGCTTATGAAACGGCGCGTCGACGATGAAACGGTTAAGACGGCTTCGGCAATATTTATAATGTACATAACCTTGTTTTTATTGGGCGGAATGGCTATAAGCGCGATTGAAAATTTGCCTATTACCCCTTGCCTTTACGAAACGGCTTCCGCCGTAGGCACGGTAGGGCTTACGCTCGGAATAACCCCGACGCTCGGAATTGCGTCCAAATTGATTTTGATAGTATCTATGTTTTTCGGACGTGTCGGCGGATTAACGTTGATATATGCCGCCTTCGGCGCAAATAAAAAGCAAGCGGCAAAGTTGCCGACGGATACGATTGCTGTCGGTTAAGGAGGTTTTATATATGAAAACAAAATCTGTTTTATTGATAGGTCTCGGACGTTTCGGGAAATACATCGCAATGAAATTGCACGAATTAGGGCACGAAGTCATGGCGGTAGACGAAAATGAGGAAAGAATTAACGACGCTATGCCTTATGTGACTAACGGACAAATCGGCGACAGCACAAACGAAACGCTATTGGAATCGCTCGGAGTAAAAAACTACGACGTCTGCATTGTAACTATCGGTGGCAACTTTCAAAGTTCTCTCGAAACGACCTGCTTATTAAAAGAATTGGGAGCGCAAAAGGTTGTGTCTCGTGCCGAACAGGACGTGCAGGCAAAATTTCTTCTTCGTAACGGCGCAGACGAAATTATTTATCCCGAAAAACAACTTGCCACATGGGCGGCAATTCGTTACAGTTCTGACCACATTCTCGATTACATAGAACTCGGCGATTCCTGCTCGATATTTGAAGTTTCCGTTCCGTCGGCATGGGTTGGAAAATCGGTTATAGAAATCGATATTCGTAGAAAATACAACGTAAACATAATCGCCACAAAGAAAGGCGGAAAAATCAATGCGGTTGTTACCGCCGACACGGTTCTCTCTGCAGACGAAACGCTTTTAGTTCTCGGGGAATACAAAGCAATGCGGAAATGCTTTGATATTTAACAGCCGTAAAAGAAGGTGGCTTTTATGGAAGACGCAATACTTATTGTTGCAGTAGTATCGGTTATGATTTTCGGCTTTTTTATAATGAAAAGGCTTGACGTCTTCTTGGAAGAAAACAGAAAAGCAATTGAAAATGAACAAGAAGAAAAAGGCAGTCCGCTTGAATTCATAGACACGGAAAACTATGAGAATATGATTTCTGAAATTGAAAACTTCAAAAAACGCCATAAAAAAGTCGCTATTGTTATCTTTGATGAGGAAAATAGGGAGTTGACAAATACTTTAACCGATTACATAAGCCGTAAGTAGATTTTATGCGGGAAATATGATATAATACAAGAAACCCAAAACTTAAGGAGATACGATTATCCGAATGGGAAAAATGTTTACAAATAACAAAGAACATATATTGGTTTGTTTATCTCCCGCGCCTTCAAACACAAAAATAATTCAGACTGCGGCAGCAATGGCAAAGGCGTTCAATGCAACTTTTTCCGCCTTATATGTAAAAACTCCCGTGTCTGAATCTATGACAACAGAAGACGCGGAAAGGTTGCTTGCGAACATCCATTTTGCTGAAACAAACGGCGCTTCGATAGTTACAGTGTGCGGGGACGACGTCGCTTTTCAAATTGCGGAATATGCTCGTCTTTCCGGCGTTACGAAAATAGTAATCGGCAGAACCGTTATCGGTAAGCGAAAATTTATAGGCAAACCGACTTTAACCGAAAAACTGATATCGCTTGCTCCTAATGTTGATATACATATCATTCCCGACAGCGATGCCGTTATAGCAAAAGGAAAGAAAAAACTTTTTGAAAAACCGCATTTTGTAAAACTCCTTAAAGAATTGGCGATTTCAACGATTTTACTATTGCTTTCGACTTTGCTCGGTTATCTTTTTTCAAGCCTCGGATTTACGGAAGCGAACATCATTACGACTTATATGCTTGGCGTTTTGATTACTGCTATACTGACAAAAAGCAAAATTTGTTGGGTTATATCATCC
>CAKQDN010000002.1 GCA_934229275.1 uncultured Clostridia bacterium
TTCCACGACTTTTTCGTCGGCGGAGGTGTGCGTTATGAACACTCTGGTTTTATCGGCATGCGGATATGCTTCGATAATGTTTTCGCAGTATTTGGTTATCGCTTTAACCATATTGCCCATATATTTGGAACCTACGGTGATTTTGCCTTCTCTTAAAATGAGCGACGGCTTGATTTTGAGCGCGGTCGCGAAGAAAGACGCAAGTCCCGAGCATCTGCCGCCTTTATACAGGTAGTCCATGGTATCGACCACGAACGAAGTCTGAACGCTGTCCACTCTCGCGAGGCATTTTTCGTAGATTTCTTTTACCGAGAGTTTGCCTTCGTCGCGCAGATCCGCCGCGTACATCGCGAGCAGTCCCGTGCCGGTGGAGAGCGATTTCGAGTCGATTACATAAACGTTTTTGACCTGCTCGGCAGCGGCTGCGGCGTGTTCGTAACTGGACGACAGTTCTTTGGAAATGTCGAAGTGGATGACCGACGAGCCGTCCGACGTGAGTTTTTCGAAGAACTCCTTGTAGTCCTCCACTCCTTTTGCGGCGGTTTTGGGAAGTTTGCCCGTTTTTGCCACGAAGTCGTAGATCTTGTCGGGCGTGACGTCAAAGCCGTCGTCGAAAGTGTCGTCGCCGAGAATTACCGAAAGCGGAAAAATACCGATGTTGCGTTCGAGGTAATTGTCTCCGAGATCTGCCGTCGAATCCGTAGTGATTTTTATCATAAATTTATTCTCCTTTTTAGATTAAAAGCCGAAAAGTATCGAATAGAATACGTTTTCGCCGATTCCGAATTTCATTTTCCCCTTGACCGAGGAAATTTTAACCGCACCGCGCTTACGCGAGTCGAGCGAATTGTTGCGGTTGTCGCCCATTATGAATACTTCGCCATCGCCCACCGTTAAGATTTTATCTTCGGTGATTTCTTCGCCCGACGACACGACTCCGATTTTTTGGAATTTACCGACGTCGCGCATGGGTTCGGCTATATAGTCCTCTTCGACGGGCTTGGTCATGTCGTTGCGATAAAATTCTATCGCGCCCTTTTCCGCGTTGAACCTGAACGCTATTTTGTCGCCGGCAACGGCAACCACGCGCTTGATTATCAGCGTGCTTTTGCCGTCTACGAGGTCGGGCACGTCCGCCACCACTATGTCGCCGACGCGAAAATTTCTGTCAAACCGACCAAGCAC
Organism: uncultured Clostridia bacterium; assembly: GCA_934229275.1. Lineage (GTDB taxonomy): Bacteria > Bacillota > Clostridia > Christensenellales > Pumilibacteraceae > Neoclostridium. Next base: position 1,186 of record CAKQDN010000002.1, read on the forward strand.
GACTTTTTCGCCGTCATACAGCGTCGGGTCCATGCTGTGACCGTCCACTATGACCGGCTCGTACATTATTCTCACACCGAGCAGCGCGATGAATAGAATAAGCATAATTCCGAGCACGACGTCGAATATTCCGTCGCTTTTACTCGTTCTTTGCCTGTCGAATCTGTCATATACGCCGGCGTTGTCGAAAAAAGGATTTTCCATATCACACCAATATTATAGAATTGAGAAGCAGTTTACCGTCGCTCTCGATCGTAAAGCAACTAATGTCGTCGAAGTTTTCCAGTCGCAGCGCTCCGCAGCGGAACGAATCAGCGCGCAGATTGACTTTTATCCACTCTTTATAGCCGCGAAGGTGCGACGTATGCGTATAGTTTAAGTAGTCGTCGCCTTTTTTGCTTGCGATAGTAACGTTCATACGCATTTCGCTTTCGATGTACACGGTTACCTGAATGTACGTTTTTCCGACCGTTCTGTAACGGTATTCGCCGAATTTGAACGTGGACAGCGAATCGAAGTCGCTCGTCACGCCTTTAAGTCCGTATTCGCCCGTTTCGAGATAGGGCGAAAGCGAGCCTTTTTCTCCGCTGCCGGCAAGCACGGTCCAGTCGTCGATGCCGTCCTCGACCGCGTACAATAGGTGCGCCTTCGCGCAGTCGGCAGGCTTGACTTTCATAAGAAACGGTATGTTCTGAACCAGTTCGCTGGTAACGGAAAAGCCGTTTTTATACGTTACCGTCACATACGCGCAGGTTTTTTCCTTGGGGGCGTAGGCGTTGATTCTTGCCATGTAACTGCCGTCCTGAACGAACGACAAGGGGTATTTGTGCCAGTTTTTATACGCAAACGGCATATCGCCTTCCGACACGAACAATTTTACGTCGGTAATCGGCTGCGAACTGTCGGTTTTGACGTCGTAGAACAAATCTCTGCCGCTCTCTCTCGCCGCTATTTCCGGCTGGCGGGGCAGTTGATCGGGACTTGCGAAGTTGCATTGATCGGCGAAAATGCGAATATTGCGCATTTGTTCGTCGCTGAGCAGTCCGCACCTTCTTTCGCCTATTACGAAAAAGCACTTGTTATTGCGGACGTTGTTTGTAAGGTCGCTCATGTATTCGATGCTGTTGTCGCGCGCGTTGCTTGCCACTTCCGCAAGCACGGGAACGCTTATATCTCCTGCGTACGGCGCGTTGTCGATGCAAATATTGTACTGCATCTGTTTCGTTCCGGTGAGCAGCGACTCGCCGACGTAGCCCGAGTTGAACAAAGCGATTCCGCAAGCGAGATTTTTTTCGACGTAAGCGGCTTTCCACACCTGAAACGCGCCCGTTTTTACGCCGAAAACGCTTATTTTTCCGCTGATTTCGCGTCGGCTTTCGAGATAAGTCACGCCGCGAAGCATCAGCGTCGCCCACACATACCAGCACGACTGCTTGGGATTATCGGGAAGTCCTTTCCCTGCGTCCGGGTGGACGAAATAGTTTGCTTCTTCGAGCGAGTGAGGATACACGGTGTAGAGATCTGCGCGGCGTTTTCCGGCGTAGTCGATCGCAAGCACGCAATAACCGGCTTCGAGCAACATATTGACGTACGTCGGGTCGAAAACGTCCATGACGTCGTTCATGATGACGACGCCCGCGCCGTTAATTTCTTTCGGGCGGTAGAATTGCGAAAAAATACGCGTACAACCGTCTGCGCACGGATCTCCGTTGAAATAAAGATATTCGACTGTTCGATCCGCCTGCTCTTCGGAAGAAATGACGGTCTGATCGAGCGGTTGCGCTCTTCTGTCGTAATTCTTCCACAGCGTGGCGGTGGTAAAAAGTTCCACTTGCCGCTCCTTAATCGCTTGATGGAAATATTTTACTATATTCTTCGGGTTTTGTCAAGTTTTTGCACGGGTCACGGCGCCAGCACGACTATTACTATAAGCGCATTGAATATGACGCAAAGCGCGCTTTCAACGACGGTTATTATGAATTTCGCATTGTTTTTAGCCGCTATGCGTTCCATGTCGGGATGAACGGGCAGTCCTTCGCCCTGAGGCGGCAGACACTCTTTTCTCGCAAAGCCGAGGGCGATCGACGACAGAATCATTACCGCCGCCACTGGAAGATAGAACACAGCCCACACCGCTTTTTCGACGACGCCGATCTTACTTTCTCCGCCGATCGATTTAAGCGCAAGCACGAACACGATAAGAACGAGCGCGATTGCCGCAGCGACGTAAGTCAGCGCGACCGCAATATACTGCATCTGCGAGCATAGAAACGCTCGGCAGTCGTTATTCTTTTTAAGTCCGGAAGATAGTATGATCCACGAAACCGACGCCATGACGACACAGGCTATTCCCTGCCACAATCCCACGCTGCCGGCAAGTTGCACCACCGCCGGAAAGTCCGGAATTTTCGGAGCAAACGCATACGAAAAAATTCCGAAAAGAACGTATACCGCGCCCGAAACGAATAAAGTGTAAAGCGACGCTTTGGCAAGTTTTACATATTTCACCGTAATACCCTCCGTTAAGGGTTGCACAATGCAACCGTTTTTTTACATTATATCACATTTTGAACTCATTTACCAGCCCAAAAACAAAAAAAATAATTTTTTTATGGAAAACGGTTGTTTTTGCCGCTTCGGTTTGATATAATTTGGTCATATCCAAAATTTTAAGGAGAAAACTATGCAATCACAGAAAAATACGGTAAAACAGCAGTTACCCGCATATCCGCTGTTTGTCAAAGACCCCTTCTTCTCGATATGGTCGCCGAGCGAAAAACTCAACGAAAGCAACACCATATTCTGGACGGGAAAAACGGTAAAGACGTTCGGACTGGTTTATGCCGACGGCAAAACTTATTCCTTTATGGGTTTACAGGAAAAAGCGGAAAACCTCACGCAGACCTCTTTAAAAGTGACGGCTTTCGGCACCGAATACGGCTTTACTTGCGATAAATTCGACCTGAAAGTCACGTTCACCTCGCCGCTCATGCCCGACGATCTTACGACGCTTTCCTGCCCGGTTTGCTATGCCGACTACACCCTTACTCCCAAAACCGAACTCAAAGAAGTTACGGTTGCGATGTACCTCGACGAAGCATACTGCTACGACAGAATGACCATGCCCGTGCGTATGGGTAAAATCAAGTCGAACGGCTACGAAACCGCTTGGTTCGGACTTAAAAAGCAACTCGTAATGAGCCAGTCGTACGACGATTCCTCCGCAGAATGGGGATATTGGTACGTTTCCGGCAACAACGCCGCAATCGCTTCCGACAATATGCTTAAACGCTTCGTCGCATGCGGCGCGCTCAACTTCGACTTCGACGAAAACAGAAGAAAGTACATTTTGGCGTACGATAAGCGCGAAAACGCGTCCGAGGCTTTCTCCGGAACGTTCACCGTCGCTTTCGACGACACCGTTTCCATCTTCTACTTCGGCGATTGGCTGAAAGGCTACTACTTCAACGAAGGCAAAACCATTCTCGACGCCATCGAGGACGCGAGAGTAAATAAAGAAAAAGTATTCGCGAAGTGCGAGAGTTTCGACAGAAAACTCAAAAAAGCGGCAAAACCGTACGGCGAAGATTATCTGCTCGTGCTGTATGCCGGACTGCGTCAGGCGGTCGGCGCACACAAACTGGTCAAAGACAAGCAGGGCAAGCCCTTGTTCCTGTCCAAAGAGTGCCACTCCAACGGCTGTCTTGCAACCGTCGACGTAAGTTATCCGTCCGTTCCGCTGTTCCTTTTGTATAATCCCACGCTCGTGGAAGGCATGATGCGCCCCATCTACAAGTTTGCAAAAATGCCCGTGTGGGAAGGCGATTTCGCTCCGCACGACGTCGGAACCTACCCCTACGCTTGCGGTCAGATTTACGCGCTCATCGGCAGAAAGAACGGCGCGCACTACAGCGAAGATTTCTACGACAGAAACATTTATCGCAATCACGACTACGACTGCGACACTTCCTACACCTATCCCTTCTTCTACATGCTCCCGGCAGGCAGCAACGTTTACGATTTCAAATATCAGATGCCCGTCGAAGAGTGCGGCAACATGCTGATTATGCAGGCGGCTGCTCTGCTCGCAGGCGGAGATATTAAACTCGCGCGCGACAATTTCGACCTGATGTCCACTTGGGTGGAATACCTGATTAAATACGGTCTGGTGCCGGGCGACCAACTCTGCACCGACGACTTTGCCGGACATCTCGACAAGAATATCAACCTGTCCGTGAAGGCAATCGTGGGCATCGAGGCTTACGCTATCGTTGCCGACAAGTTGGGCGAAACCGCAATTGCCGACAAAATGCACAAAAAGGCGAAAGAATACGCCGTCGAGTGGAAGAAAATGTGCGTTAAAGAAGGCAAGAACACACCGCTCGTGTTCGACGGTAACCCCGACGAAACGTTCAGTCTGAAATACAATATGGCGTTCGACGTCATGTTCGGAAGCGGACTGTTCGACGAGCAGACTCGTGAAAAAGAAGTGGATACCTACATCGAAAAGAGCAATCGCTACGGCGTTCCGCTGGATAACAGAAGCACCTACACCAAGTCCGACTGGATTTTGTGGACCACCACGCTTACGAGCGATATCGAAAAGCGTAAAGCGCTTATCGCTCCCGTGGCGACCTTCCTGCGCGAAACCACGACACGCTATCCCTTCACCGATTGGTACTACACCGACAGCGGTCTTATTAAGGGTAATATCGACCGCCACGGCAAACATTCCGGCTTTAAGAACAGAACGGTTCAGGGCGGATTGTTTATCACCTTGCTCGCAGACAGCGGTAAGTTGAAATTGAAAAAATAAGTAATCGGCAATTTTTAATAGCAAAAAATCGGTTGAGCAAAATCGCTCTGCCGATTTTTTTCTTACTTTTTTGAAAAAAAGTAAACGGACAGCCAAAGGACGCCTGTCCCTACAAAAAGAAGAAAAAAGTGCATTTACCACACTCCCCAAACTCAAAAGTTTTTTTGCCACTTTTTTCCAAAAAAGTGCGGTGCCTGCTTTTTTACAAAAAAGTATGGAAAATGCGCACGGAGAATAAACTTCGTACGCATTTTTGTTTTAGTTATTTAGTTTCGCTTAAAAATGGGAAGGCGTTTCGCTGGAACCGGGAGTAAGCGGAGCGTCGCTGCCGGTTTCGACGGGGTATACGTCGTTGTACTTTCTCATACCGGTGCCGGCAGGGATAAGTTTACCGATGATGACGTTTTCCTTAAGACCGATAAGCGGATCGACCTTGTTCTTGATTGCGGCTTCGGTAAGCACGCGCGCGGTTTCCTGGAAGGACGCTGCGGACAGGAAACTGTCGGTTGCGAGCGCCGCTTTGGTGATACCGAGCAGGGTGAACTTACCCATAGCAGGTCTGCCGCCCTTCTGAATGGTTTCGAGGTTGGCTTCGTTGAACGCGTTGCTGTCCACCATTTCGCCGGGCAGGAGCAGCGTGTCGCCGCTGTTCTCGACGCGGACTTTTTTGAGCATCTTGTGGACGATGATTTCGATATGCTTATCCGCGATATCGACACCCTGTCCGCGGTAGACCGCCTGAACTTCCTTAACGATGTATTCCTGCACTTCCTTGTGACCTTTGGTCTTTAATATGTCGTGCGGATCGATAGGACCTTCGGTGAGCGGATCGCCGGGGTTGACGGTTGCGCCAGTATTGATGTTTGCTTTGAGTTTTGCGCCGAACGGAATGGAATAGTTGACGTCCTTTCCTTCGTGCGTGTGAACGGTTACGAATCTTCTGCCGTCCTTTTCGATCAGTTCGATCTTGCCGCCTTCGTGCGTTATGGTTGCAACGCCCTTCGGTTTTCTTGCTTCGAACAATTCCTCGACACGGGGAAGACCACGGGTAATATCGTCTGCCGCTGCGACACCGCCGGAGTGGAAGGTACGCATGGTAAGCTGGGTACCGGGTTCGCCGATGGACTGAGCCGCGATGATACCGACTGCTTCGCCGACGCGGACGGGGCTTCTGCCGGACATGTCTTTGCCGTAGCACTTGACGCAAACGCCGTGCTTGCACTTGCAGGTGAGTACCGAACGAATCTTGACGGGGAAGGGTTTCTTCTCGCCTTCGATTTTGAGCCATTCCATATACTTGGCGTCGATTTTCTTTGCCTGATCGAGCGTTATCATCTCGTTTTTGGGAGCGAGGATTTCGCCGCTGTCGGGATCGCAGATGTCGATAGCCGCATATCTGCCTTCGAGACGGTCTTTAAGGCTTTCGACGATGGAATCGCCTTCGTAAATAGGCTCAACGTCGATACCCTGAACTGTGCCGTTTTCGCAGCAGTCTTCCTCTCTTATGATGACGTCCTGCGAGACGTCGACCAGACGACGGGTAAGATAACCGGAGTTTGCGGTTTTGAGTGCGGTATCGGCAAGACCTTTACGACCGCCGTGAGAAGAAATGAAGTATTCGAGAACGGACAAGCCTTCACGGAAGGACGATTTGACAGGCGTTTCCAACGTTTTACCTTGCGGGTTGGTCATAAGACCGCGCATGCCGGAAAGCTGAGCAATCTGCTTCATGCTACCGCGGGCGCCGGACACTGCCATCATGTTGATGGGGTTGAACTCGTCGAGAGTTTTTTCGAGCGCGGCGGTGACGTCGTCGTTTGCTTTCTTCCACTGATCGACGACGAGACGGTATTTTTCGTCCTCGGACAGTTCGCCTTCTTCGTACAGATTTTCGATTTTGATGACTTCTTTTTCCGCTCTGTCGAGAATTTCTTTCTTTTCGGGCGGAATGTGCATATCGAAGACGCTGGTAGTGATAGATCCGATTGTGGAATATTTATAGCCGAGCGCCTTGATGTTATCGAGCACTATAGAGGTTTCGGTTGCTCCCTTAGCCTTGAAGGTTGCGTCGACGATCTTTTTAAGCAGACCTTTATCCACTCTCTTGGAGATTTCGGGGTCGAATTTGTGTTCTTCGTCCGTTCTGTCCACGAATCCGAGATCCTGCGGCACTGCTTCGTTGAAGATGAGTTTACCGACGGTGGTGTTGATTATTCTCGACTGCATGACGCCGTCGAATTCCTTGTACACACGGACGTGAATTGCGGACTGCAATTCGATTTCGTGGTTGAAGTATGCCATTTTGGCTTCGTCCACGTCGCAGAAGGTCATGCCTTCGCCCTTCGAACCCGGTTTATCCATGGTAAGGTAGAACGAGCCGATAATCATATCCTGAGTAGGCGTACATACAGGCTGTCCGTCGGAAAGTTTCAGAATATTGTTGGACGCGAGCATGAGCATTCTCGCTTCGGTCTGCGCTTCCACGGAGAGCGGAACGTGTACTGCCATCTGGTCGCCGTCGAAGTCCGCGTTGAACGCGCCGCATGCGAGCGGATGCAGTTTTATTGCTCTGCCGTCCACGAGTACGGGTTCGAACGCCTGAATACCCAGTCTGTGCAGGGTGGGCGCACGGTTAAGAAGCACGGGATGGTCTTTAATGACGCGTTCGAGTATTCCCCAAACCTTGTCGTCGGCACGCTCTGCCATACGCTTTGCGTTTTTGATATTGTGCGCGATGCCGTCCTTGACCAATTCGTGCATGACGAACGGCTTGAACAGTTCGAGAGCCATTTCTTTAGGCAGACCGCACTGATACATTTTAAGTTCGGGTCCTACGACGATAACGCTACGACCGGAGTAGTCGACACGTTTACCGAGCAGGTTCTGACGGAAACGACCCTGTTTGCCGCGGAGCAGTCCGGACAGCGATTTGAGTTCTCTGTTGCCGGCTCCGGAAACGGTTTTGCCGTGTCTGCCGTTATCGATAAGAGCGTCGACGGCGTCCTGCAACATTCTCTTTTCGTTTCTGATGATGATGTCGGGCGCGTTGATTTCGATAAGACGTTTAAGACGGTTGTTTCTTGCGATTACGCGTCTATAGAGGTCGTTGATGTCGCTGACTGCGAATCTTCCGCCGTCGAGTTGTACCATAGGACGGAGATCGGGCGGCAGAACGGGCAGCACGGTGAGAATCATCCATTCGGGCTTGTTGTTGCTGCGATAGAAAGCGTCGAGAATTTCGAGGCGTTTGATTGCCTTGATTTTCTTCTGACCGGACGAGTTGTTGACAAGTTCGGTCTGCAGTTTATGCTCTTCGGCGACGTTGATGCGTTTGAGCATTTCCTGAACGGCTTCTGCGCCAATGCCGACGCGGAACGCCTTGTCGCCGTACTTTTCGCGCGCTTCCATGACCTGCGAATCGGACATGATCTGCTTGTATTCGAGATCGGTGGTACCGGGGTCGAGCACGACGAAATTGACGAAGTAGACGACCTGTTCGAGCGCTTTGGGCGTCATGTCGAGCAGCAGTCCTATGCGGCTGGGAACGCCTCTGAAATACCAGATGTGCGTTACGGGCGCGGCGAGTTCGATGTGACCCATTCTTTCGCGGCGCACTTTGGAGCGAGTTACCTCGACTCCGCACTTGTCGCACACTACGCCTTTATATCTTACTCTTTTATATTTACCGCAGTGACATTCCCAGTCCTTGGTCGGTCCGAATATTCTTTCGCAGAACAATCCGTCGCGTTCGGGCTTTTGTGTGCGGTAGTTGATGGTTTCGGGCTTGGTGACCTCGCCGTGCGACCATTCTCTTATTTTATCGGGGCTTGCGATTGCGATTTGCATCGAATCAAAGTTATTTAATTCAAACATCTAACTAATCTCCTTGCAATTAAAGGTCGTCGTCGGATTTGTCGTCGTCATCGAACAGATCGTCGTCGGGCGTATCGTTATCCGCAGCGTCGTCTATCACGAGATCGTCGGACTTGAACAGGTCGTCGAAGTTGAATTCGTCGTCCGTAATATCGGATTTGTCGCCGCCTTCTTCGTCGTCCTCGTCCAATTCTTCGTCGAACAGATTGTGCGAAATATCGAATTCCTTGTCGTCGAAATGTACGTCCTCGCCCGAATAATGCTTCTTCTTTTCTGCATTTTCGTCGAATTCGTCGCGTTCGTCCTCGATAAGTTCGCGAATTCCGATTTCCTCGTGGTTCTCGTTAAGCACTTTGATGTCGAGCGCGAGCGACTGCAGTTCTTTAATAAGCACTTTGAACGATTCGGGAACGCCGGGTTCGTTCTGATTGGTGCCTTTGACGATGGATTCGTACGTCTTGACACGACCGACTATATCGTCGGACTTGACGGTCATGATTTCCTGCAACACGTTTGCGGCGCCGTAAGCGTACAATGCCCAGACTTCCATTTCGCCGAAACGCTGACCGCCGAACTGCGCTTTTCCGCCCAGAGGCTGCTGCGTTACCATGGAGTACGGACCGGTGGAACGAGCGTGGATTTTATCGTCAACCAAGTGGTTGAGTTTTATCATGTACATGTAGCCGACGGTTGCGGGATTTTCGAAAGGCTCGCCCGTTCTGCCGTCGTACATCTGAATTTTGCCGTTGACTTCGCCGTTATTGATAAAGCCGTTGTCCTGCAAAAGTTTGTGAATATCGCTTTCCAGCGCGCCGTCGAAGACAGGCGTTGCGACCTTCCAGCCCAGTGCTTTCGCTACCAGTCCGAGATGGACTTCGAGCACCTGACCGATGTTCATACGGGAAGGCACGCCCAAGGGGTTGAGCACGATCTGAAGCGGAGTTCCGTCTTCCATGAACGGCATATCCTCCTGCGGCAGAATTCTGGATACGACACCCTTGTTTCCGTGACGGCCTGCCATTTTATCGCCGACGCCTATCTTTCTCTTCTGAGCGATGTAGACGCGGACGAGTTTGTTGACGCCGGGGGTCATTTCATCTTTATTTGCTCTCGTGAACACTTTGACGTCCACTATGATACCGCCTTCGCCGTGCGGAACGCGCAGAGAAGTATCGCGCACTTCGCGTGCTTTTTCGCCGAATATCGCGCGGAGCAGTCTTTCTTCGGGAGTGAGTTCGGTTTCGCCCTTGGGGGTAACTTTACCGACAAGAATATCGCCGGACTTGACTTCCGCACCGATGCGGACGATACCGTTTTCGTCGAGGTTTTTAAGCGCGTCGTCGCCGACGTTCGGAATGTCGCGCGTGATTTCCTCTTCGCCGAGTTTGGTGTCGCGCGCTTCGTGTTCGTATTCCGCGATGTGAATGGACGTAAACGCGTCGTCCTTAACCACTTTTTCGCTGATAAGGATTGCGTCCTCGTAGTTGTAACCTTCCCAACTCATGAAGCCGATGAGAATGTTTCTTCCGAGTGCGAGTTCGGCGTCCTTGGTGCTGGGACCGTCTGCGATGACCTGACCGGGAGTGACTTTATCGCCCTTGGAAACGGCAGGTTTCTGATTGATGCAGGTACCCTGGTTGGAGCCGATGAATTTCTTTAAAGTATAAGTTGCGTAAACTCCGTCCGCTCTTTCCTCTCTGGAAACGTTTTCGACGATTTCGAATTCGCTGGAGACGGGCGGGAGCGTCGTGTCTTCTTTTACGACGATTGTGGACGCGTCTACATATACGACTTCGCCTGCACGGTTTGCCGTTACCATAACGCCGGAATCGTACGCGAGTTTATGCTCGATACCCGTGCCGACGATAGGCGTTTCGGGCTGGAGCAGCGGCACTGCCTGACGTTGCATGTTGGAGCCCATGAGCGCACGGTTGGTATCGTCGTTTTCGAGGAACGGAATGAGCGCGGTTGCGACGGATATCATCTGACGGGGGCTTACGTCCACGAAATCGATTTCGTCGCGGTTGACTTCGGCTATATCGTCGCGATAACGCATAAGCACACGCTCTTTTTCGAACCAGCCGTTCTCGTCGAGCGGTTCGTTCGCCTGAGCGACTCTGTATCTGTCCTCTTCGTCTGCCGCCATGTACACGACTTCGTCGGTAACGCGGTGATTGACCTTGTCCACTCTTCTGTAAGGAGCCTCGATAAAGCCGTACTCGTTTACTCTCGCATAGGAAGAAAGCGAGTTGATAAGACCGATGTTCTGTCCTTCAGGCGTTTCTATCGGGCACATTCTGGAATAGTGAGTATAGTGAACGTCACGCACTTCGAAGGACGCGCGGTCACGATTAAGTCCGCCCGGTCCGAGTGCGGAGAGTTTTCTCTTGTGAGTGAGTTCTGCAATCGGGTTGGTTTCGTCCATGAACTGGCTGAGCTGCGAAGATCCGAAGAATTCCTTCACCGCGCTGGTTACGGGACGAATGTTGATGAGCGACTGCGGAGTGGGCGGCTCGTTATCTTTCTGAATCTGCATTCTTTCGCGAACGACGCGTTCCAGTCTTGCGATACCGATGCGGAACTGGTTCTGAAGCAGTTCGCCCACCGAACGCACGCGACGATTGCCGAGGTGGTCGATGTTGTCAACCGAGCCAACGCCGTAGCGCAGTCCGGTGATATAGTTTACGGTCGCGAGAACGTCCTCGACGAGCAGATGTTTGACGACGAGAAGCGCCTCGTTTTCTTTAATAAGAGTTTTAAGCGTTTCTTTGTCGCCGGCTGCCTTTTCGATAAGTCCTTTCAGGATGGGATAATACACCATTTCGGTGATGCCGAGTTCTGCCGGATCGCAATCGACGAAGCATTTAAGGTCGACGTGAGCGTTGCCCATTACGACGTGCTTGCCTTCGGGTGCGGAATCGGCTTCGACTGCGACTTCGTTTATGCCGAGATTCTGAATTTTATATGCGGTCGGCTCGTCGATATACTCGCCCTTCGGGACGATGATTTCGCCGGTGGTGCGGTCGACGATATCTTCGGCTGCGAACTGATCGGCGATACGAGCGGCAAGAGCAAGTTTTTTGTTGTACTTATGTCTGCCGACGCGCGTGAGGTCGTACTTTCTTCTGTCGAAGAACAGACCTCTTATATACTGACGAATGGAATTGACGTTGGGAACTTCGCCGGGGCGCAACTTTCTGTTGAGTTCTTTAAGTGCGGCTTCTTCGGTGAAATACTTGCTCTCTCTGTCGATTTCCTGACGGCGCAGTTGCTTTTCAGCGTCGCCGAGCATGGGATCTTCGTCAATCGAGGTGTAATCGGGAACGACGTGATTGGGGTCTTTCGCCACGGTGGTAGCGATAAGCGGCTCGTCGTGGAAAAGCGCGACGAGTTCTTCGTCGGTCATGAATTCGAGCGATTTAAGCGGCTCTAAAATGGCGTCGGGATCTTCGAATTCGCCGTGAACCACGGATGCGAGCGCACGCAAAAGAACGGACGCCTGCACTTTTCTCTCTCTGTCGACGTGTACCCAGAGTACGCCCTTGTCGTCTTCCTGGAATTCCAGCCATGCGCCGCGGGACGGAATGTTGGTCGCCGTGTAATAGTTCACGCCGGTGTTGGTGTCCTTGTTGAAACCGAAGTATACGCCCGGGCTTCTTACAAGTTGCGACACGACTACTCTCTCCGCGCCGTTGATGATGAACGATCCGTTGGGGGTCATAAGCGGTATGTCGCCCATGAACACTTCCTGCTCGCTCATTTCGCCCGTCTCTTTGTTTACGAGACGCGCGCGTACTTTAAGCGGTACGGCATAGGTTGCGTCACGATCCTTGCACTCCTTCTCGTTGTACTTGGGAGTCATGTCGATGTGATAGTCGGTAAAATACAGTTCGAGTTTGTTGCTGAAATCGCGAATGGGCGAAAAGTCTTTGAACACCTCGCCTATTCCCGTCCTTAAAAACTCTTTGTACGAAGACTTCTGTATCTCCGCAAGATACGGCATTTCGCATACCTCTTTTACCTGAGCAAAAGAACGGCGCTCCGTGTTGCCGTATTTCACCTTTTTAATAGTTCTCTCGGCCATTAAAGTTCTCCTTTTTGGGATATTTTTTTAACTGATTTAAGTGCGTTGCGTGTTTTTAAAGCAAAAATAACGCTCACGGTCGAACCTTTTTCGTCCGCCCGTCCGAACGTCGCTCGTTTCCGTCTTTCCCGATTAAGTTGACACTTAATCGAAAACTGCCTGAAAAGTGCGATTTTTGAACGATTTTGCCGCGTTTCACAGTTTTTTGTGAAAGTTTCACACATAACCGCAATTTAATATTATACTACTTCCTCTGCCGTCTTGTCAAGCGATTTTAACCAAATTTTCTTTAAAAAATTTTTCGCGAATTTTTTAAGGGAGTGTTTTGTGGGAGAGTTGAACGCGGTTTGAGCATGCTGCGAGGGGAGTTCAAGTGTGGCTCAAAGAAGATTTGAAGGCGGCTTGAGGGTGGTTTGAAAATGGTTTGTAGGCAGTTCGAGAGTGGTTCGCGAATGGTTGAAAGTCGGTTCAAAGAAGATAGAATTTTCCGAAGATTAAAATATGCTCTTTCCGAAAAGCAAAAAGAACGACGAACAATCGCCGCTCTTTTTATGTATGGTGTTATATAATAGTTATCAGAATATATTTATTTAATATAATTTCTCTTTGCGTTTGTCAAAGAACTGTTTATCCAGCCGATTGATATTGCGTTCCATTCTTCCTCGGTGCCATTGTAATTGACTTCCTCGATGTTGTCGGAACCGGCAAATGCCCAATGTCCTATAGTGGTAACACTTTTCGGAATGGTTATACTTCTCAGACTTGTACAATCGGAAAACGTATAACTTTCTATTGCCGTTACACCGCTTCCTATAATTACATCCGTAAGGCTGTGACAATACCAAAAGGAATAACCTCCGATATGTGTAACGCTATTCGGAATAACTACGCTTTTTAGACTTGAGCAACGGCGAAAAGCATCACTGCCTATGCTTTCCAGTCCTTCATTCAAAGTGACGCTGCCTAATTTTTCACAGCCAAAAAACGCGTGATCATCTATCTTTATTACGGTGTTAGGAATTACTACTTCGGTAAGACTACTACAGTCTCTGAACGAATAACTTCCTATCTCGGTTACGCCGTTCGGAATAGTCACGTTTTCAAGACTACTGCAATACTCAAACGCACTTCTTTCTATAATCGTTACGCCTTGCGGTATGTCGATACTTTTCAGGCTACTGCAACCGCCAAACGTATTAAATGTTATACTTGTCAAATTTTTGGATAAAACCACTCGCTCCAAATTTTTGCAGCCTGCAAAAGCAGAATGTTCTATAACCGTTACGCTATCAGGTATAATCAAACTTTTAAAACTTGAACAATCCTCGAAAGCGTTATTGCGTATAGTCGTTACGCTTTTACCAATAATCAAGTCCGTTATACTGCCACACGCCCAAAACGCAAGCGTTCCGATGGTTGTTACATTGTCGGGGATTATGACACTCTTAAGACTATAGCAATTTCTGAAAGCTTCATCTCCTATGCTTGTTACGTTTTTGCCTATAATTACATGTTCAAGGTTTCTGCAATTATAAAACGCATATCTTCCTATACCCGTTACGGTATCCGGAATATCGACAGACAAAATATCGGTCGCACTAAAACAACTTTCTTTTAACAGAACCACGGTTTTTCCGTCATGAACAGCCGGTATTACTATATTTTTATCAGTCACCGTGCCAATACCCACAACTATAAGCGTGTTCCCAATACCGTCAATATATTCCAATCCTTTGGTAGAAATATCTTGATTACAAGTCGAGCATATTCCGTTGTTATTTTTGTGCCCCAGTGCATCGATAACTTCTTGCCCTACAAGAATTTCATTGCAGCGACTGCAGTGCTTACCTTCTGTCAAACCGGTTGTCGTGCAAGTCGGATCTACCGCTGCATCGGTTACTTCAATATGTCCGAGTGCGGTATTTTCCAAAGTTACGGTATCAGTTTCGTTGCAACGACTGCACTTTGCCGTCTGTGTTCCGTTTTTTGTACACGTTGCGTCTTTGTTATATGTATAGTTTATAAATTTATGTCCGAGGGCTTTTACGGTTCCCTGTTTTACCAGCACTTCGTTGCAACGACTGCAATGTTTGCCTTCGGTCAATCCGGTTGTTGTGCAAGTAGGATCCACTGCTACATCGGTTACTTCTACATGACCAAGTGCTTTTACGGTTTCCTGCTTCAACAGTACTTCGTTGCAACGACTGCAATGTTTACCTTCTGTCAAACCGGTTGTTGTACAAGTAGCCGCGACTGCTGCGTCCGTTACTTCAATGTGTCCAAGCGCCTTTACGATTTCTTGCTTTACAAGTACTTCGTTGCAACGACTGCAATGTTTACCTTCGGTCAAGCCTGTTTCTGTGCAAGTGGCTTCTACCGCTGCATCGGTCACTTCTATATGTCCGAGGGCGTTCACTGTTTCTTGCTTTACAAGTACTTCGTTACAACGGCTGCAATGTTTACCTTCGGTTAATCCGGTTGTCGTACAAGTGGCTTCTACCGCTGCATCGGTCACTTCTATATGTCCGAGGGCTTTTACGGTTTCCTGTTTTACAAGCACTTCGTTGCAGCGACTGCAATGTTTACCTTCTGTCAAACCGGTTGCCGTACAAGTGGCTTCTACCGCTGCATCGGTCACTTCTACATGACCAAGCGCTTTTACGGTTTCCTGTTTTACAAGTACTTCGTTGCAACGGCTGCAATGCTTACCTTCGGTCAAGCCGGTTGTTGTACATGTTGCTTCGACCGCTGCATCGGTCACTTCTATGTGTCCGAGGGCTTCTTCGGTTTCTTGTTTCACCAATACTTCGTTGCAACGGCTGCAATGCTTACCTTCGGTCAAGCCGGTTGTTGTGCAAGTGGCTTCTACCGCTGCATCGGTCACTTCTATATGTCCAAGGTCTTTTACGGTTTCTTGCTTTACAAGCACTTCATTGCAGCGAGAACAGTGCTTGCCTTCGGTTTTGCCGGCGGTTGTGCAAGTGGCTTCTACCGCTGCATCGGTCACTTCTATATGTCCGAGGGCGTTCACTGTTTCTTGCTTTACAAGTACTTCGTTACAACGGCTGCAATGTTTACCTTCGGTTAATCCGGTTGTCGTACAAGTGGCTTCTACCGCTGCATCGGTCACTTCTATATGTCCGAGGGCTTTTACGGTTTCCTGTTTTACAAGCACTTCGTTGCAACGGCTGCAATGTTTACCTTCGGTCAAGCCGGTTGTTGTACAAGTAGCCGCGACTGCTGCGTCCGTTACTTCTACATGACCAAGCGCTTTTATGGTTTCTTGTTTTACAAGTACTTCGTTGCAACGGCTGCAATGCTTACCTTCGGTCAAGCCTGTTGTTGTACATGTTGCTTCGACCGCTGCATCGGTCACTTCTATATGTCCGAGCGCTTTTACTTCTTCCTGCTCTACAAATACTTTATTGCAGCGAGAACAATGTTTTCCCTCGGTTTTTCCGGTTGCAGTGCAAGTTGCGGCAACCGCTTTATCCGTTACTTCGATATGCCCGAGTGCCGACACGGGCTTTTGTTCTTTTTCTCCGCACTTACTGCAAATGCGCTCCTCTGCGCCTTCCGCTTCACACGTCGCCGCGGTGAGCGTAGTCCATTCACTCCACGCGTGCGTACATTTAAGCGAAGGAATAATAAAAACCAATGCAAGTGCCGCCAAAACGGTACATCCCAAAACAATTAATGTGATTCTTAATGATTTTTTCATGGTTTCTTCTCCTTTCATAAGCGTATACATATAGAATATATAATCGTGATTATTATACCCCCCCCCCGCGACTTTGTCAAGCAAATTGCGCCTTTTTATATATTTTTTTATGTGAAATTTTTATTCCATGCAAAATCGTTGCGGCATTTTCCGAGTTCCGAACAGTGCTAAGTTTTATTGCTCCAACCCTGCACATTCCGATCCGTTTTTTTATTTACACCGCGCAAACAATAATAGACAATTTCTTTCTTAATTTATATTTTCAACCTCGATTCGTTAAAATTTTTTATTCTACCGCTTTCAGGCTTTCGTTCATTCTGGTTTTTACTATTTTCGGTCTTAATATCAGCGTTACGAGCAGCGTAAAAACGAATACGACGACCGGCACGAGCAGCCACATAAACCAACTTACGTTGCCGACCGTTCCGAAACCTATCGTTTTAAAAACGAGCGTCGCAAGACCTATTCCCGTGGGATACCCGACGATAATTCCCAAAAACACGCTGATATATATTTCGCGATAAATATAGCCGCATATTTCGCCGTCGTGATATCCGAGGACCATAAGCGTCGCTATTTCTCTTTCTCTTTCGCTTATATTTATGGTCGTAAGCGTGTTTATCACCACGGCGGTCAGAAGTCCCGCAAAAATAACCACGACTACCGCTATTCCGATAATCGCAGGCGAACCGAAGTCGCCGAACAGGCACATATCGAGAAGGGCAAGCCCTGCAAATACCAGCCCCGCCGAAACGGCAACGGATACAAGCATCATAAAAAACCGCGTTTTATAACGGAATACGTTTCTCATCGAGGATTTATACTTAAACGAAAGTCGTTTCCAGATAAACGGGATTTTTTCAAGTAAAATTCTCTTTCCTTTTTTCGGCGGCTTCGGTCGCAGAAGGTCGGCAGGAGCGTTATTCGCAAGTTTCATGCCGATGGAAAATACAGCAATTAACGTAACCGCGATAACTACGCCGAGCGAGATAAAGTAATAACTCGGATTGACCACCACCGATATCGGCGGCATAACGTAACTGTAACCGAAAGCAAAACATATCAGCCACGAAACGCCGTATCCGATAAAAAATCCGATACATCCGCCGACGGCAAGCGCGACGAGCGCAAAGAAAACGTACCTTACGACTATACTTACCGAACCGTATCCGAGAGTTTTCAGACAAGCGATTTGCGCACGTTCCTCGTCCATAAGACGCATCATAGACGATAACACGACGAGAAGCGTTACGGCAATGAAAATGAGCATTAAAATATTGCCTATTCCGCGTACTTTGTCCGCACTGGCGATAACCGATTTGAAACTGTAATTGTCGTAAAGCGTAATTATGCGCACGTTTTCGCCTAAAAGTCCGGTCAATTCGATTTTTTCTTTTTCGACGTATTTTTCGTAACCCGAGGAAAAGGATTTAAATAAATTACGGTTTTCTGCTTTTATATACAGATCGCCTTTCGGTAGAAAATCGTAGATTTCGGTCGGACAGTATAAAATATTTTCGAGCAGGTCGAGTTTGTTTATTTCCGTCATGTTATCGGGAATTTCGGTATCTTCCGGGTTGTTATAACTCGGCTCTCCGTCTTTGCCGAACGTCAGCGGACTTTTAACTACTCCTTTAATCGTAACATTGATTTTACACGGAAACGGCAAATTAAGTGCGGACTCAAGATCTATATCTACTTTATCTCCGACGGAGTATCCCTTTATTACGTTATCCTTTACTTCGGCATAAACGCAATTTTTGTCGTCGCTCGTTATTTTTTCGCCTTCGACAAGTTCCAACTCGTTGATTCCGGTATTTTCAAGGTCAAGAAAGTACAGCCTGAGCGATCTCTTTTCGCCAGTCTGTATATCGAAAGACATTCCCGTTTCTACGTTTTTCTCGCCGTAACGGCTTTTTACCGCGGAAATTTGCTCGTCGGTAAAACCACCCGTCTTGCTTTTCACGATAAAATCGCTTACGTTTTGTTTTGTATAATAATTCTCAATGCTGTCCTTTATCATATCGGTCGGCGAACCGATACCCGATATAAAGCCTATCGAGATAAGAACGATGCCCATAAGAGAAAGAAGCCGTATAAGGTGTTTTTTGAACATCCTGCGGACTGTTTTAAAGTACGTTTTCACCATTCTATCTCCTCAACCGATTTAGGATTGTCGTTTGTTTCGATACTTTCGATTCTTCCGCTTTTTATTTTAATTACTTTATCCGCCATATCTTTAAGTGCGGCGTTGTGTGTTACGATAATGACAAGTTTGTTCCGCTCGCGAGACAAATCCTGTAAAATTTTCAGTATCTTTTTGCCGGTAACGTAATCGAGCGCGCCGGTCGGCTCGTCGCATAATATCAACTTGGGGTTTTTAGCAACTGCTCGGGCGATGGAAACTCTCTGCTGCTCGCCGCCGGAAAGTTCTGCGGGAAAGTTGTCGAGCCTGTTGCCGAGTCCCACCGATTCGAGAACGGTTTTCGGGTCGAGATGGTTATCGCATATTTAAACGGCGATTTCAACGTTTTCAAGCGCGGTAAGGTTAGGCATCAGATTATAGAACTGGAAAACAAAACCTACGTCGCGACGTCGATAGTCGGTCAGTTGCTTTTTGTTGAATGAAGTTATATTTTTCCCGTCAAGATCGATTTCGCCGCCCGTCGCCGTGTCCATTCCTCCCAGAAGGTTCAGGAGAGTTGTTTTTCCCGCGCCGGACGCACCGAGAATTACCACGAATTCGCCCTCGTTCAAATCGAACGAAACGTCCTCTACGGCAGGTACGGTCAAAGAACCGGTATGATATTCTTTTCTTACGTTTTTCAAAGATAAAATTTTCATAAATCGCTCCTTCTATAATCTTTTTTAATCAATAGGATCTATTATTTTGTTTTGGGGTAAATCAAGTTTACATTTTGCTACAACCGCAATGATAAACGCGCAAATCTGAGCCAACGGTATCGCCGCCCAAACGCCGTTTAATTTAAAGAAGATCTGTAAAAGCAACAGAAACACGGAGGCTATCGGAAAGCCGAGCGATATAGCCGCTAAACCGATATTCCCTAATTATCTTCCGATAAAAAATCCATCTGCTATGGTATAAACACCTGAAAGCGCAAAGGCAAAAACGGACGAAAGAACATAGGGAAGAAACATTTTATTCTTGTTGTTCATTTTGTTGTTCATTTTTCATTTTCTCCGCTTCTTTTTCAAAAACGGTATTAAACAGGGAAACCTCGTCCAGCATTTGCTTAATACGTTCTTCGCCTATCATATCGAAAACACGACTTTCGATTTCATATAGTTTTTTAAGAACATTAACGGCGTAGAACTTACCTTCATCGGTCATTCGGATATATTTTTCTCGACGATCTTTAGTTGCGGAATGCAAAGTAATAATACCCTCGGCTTTCAAACTCCGAATAACGGATGAGACTGTTTGTCTGGATAATCCTGTGCTATCGGAAATCTGTTTCTGTGTTATAGATTCATTATCATCCAATACATATAAAATCAGATAACGATAATAATTTACATTATGTTCGGAACACCACTGTGTATATAAAGCGTTTGTTTGACCCCATAAATCCCATAGTTTTCGATTCGATTGTTTCATAACCCACCATATAATAGTACTTACAAATACCATTATAGTATTTGAACGGAACTTTGTCAAGTAGATTTATTTGAAAATTCTGTTAAAAAATTTTTTACCGAAAGCACTTTACGAACAGGTGTTTGCATGTTATACTATAATAGTACCGATAAAAAACCAAGTAACTTCGTCCGGTTCGCAGAACAGAGGCATCGGTTAAGAAGCCTCTAATTTTTCGGTTTAAGCACAAATCGGACAACGGGCGATACGGTAGTTACACGCACCCCCCGTGAGACATTTTGCACCAACGCTTTGTAAACTTTTCTACTCTTTTTCATCATTCCGACAGCATAATTTTGTTATATTTTTCTATCAAAACTTGTTTCATTGAGCCAGTGAACATCCAAAAAACAAAAACCGTTGTATTTCATATTGCTTACCCCCCCCTGAGGTCTTTTATGATTTACAGAAAAAAGAAACGCCCAATCACCTAAATGATAAGTCTTAAGAGAATCCATATCTTTTTCGGCGATTTCTCGGTTTGAACATTCATTCACAATGCGACGATAACCGTTAAACTGTGCGGAAACTCAAAACCCAACAATATTTCGTCTATGAAATACCGCCCCGCCTTCCGCAAAAGAAAAAGACGCTCTCGGGATGAAAGCGTCTTTCGTGATTTTGTTGTTATAGATTTTAGCCTTTAAGACCGGAACCTATTGACGTACTCTTAATGATGTAGTCCTGAATGAATATATACGCTATAATCAGCGGGAACATACTGACGACGCAGGCTGCCATCTTAAAGTTCTGGTACCGGCTGAGGTCGGATATGTTTTTCAAAGCCAACTGAAGAGTCCACTTGGTATCGTGCTGCAGCACATAAATCAACGGTCCCATATAATCGTTGTACGATCCGATAAATCCGAGGATAACACGAACGAGCAACGCAGGCAGCGTCAGCGGAATGATAAGCGTTAAGAATATCTTTATCTGACCCATACCGTCGATTTTAGCGGCGCCGATTAAGTCGTCGGGGATACCGGCGATATACTGCTTCAAGAAGAATACCTGTCCTATCGAGCCGAGAACGGCCGGCAAAATCAAAGGCCAAGCGGTACCGGAAAGGTTAAGAGTGTTCATCCAGACACGGCTGGAGGACTGAGTAACCGAACCGGGCAGCGTCATGGTCATGATCAGGAAGCCGAAAATGGTTTTTCTTCCTGCGAACTCCATTTTTGCGAAGCCGTACGCGGAGATTGCCGAGAAAAAGACGTTAAGAATACAGGTCGGGATATAATACAGAAGCGTATTGCCCAAACCGAGCAACAAGTTATTGTCATCGGTAAACAACTTGACGTAACTGCTGAAATCGAATTGCGAAGGCCACCAAATGAAGAAAGACGAACTTGCATCGGCATCGGTTTTAACGGAAGTAATTACGATTATATACAGCGGCAACAAAATGTACAGGCAGTATATAATAATCATAATATAGCAACCGATAGGCGGGCGCAGCACTTTTTTGGTATTAGGTTTAAAGTTGGCCGAATGGTACATAGACTGATCGGCAACATCTACTTTAGCGTGACTCATAGCACCCTCCTCTTACGCATCGTAGCAAACCCAGTAGTCGCTGAGTTTGAAACTGACTTTGGTTACGACCATGATGATAATAGCGAGCAACCATGCGCACGCGCTGGCTTTACCCATACCGTGAAGTTTCGCTTCGACGAACGCCATCATGTACATATAGTACACGGTTGTCAGACCTGCAGGTTGTCCTTTCTCGTTTTTCGGACCATAACCGTTGTTAGCGAACAACTGAATGGAGCCCATTGCCTGCAGCGAACCGATAAGGCTGGTAATGAACACATAGAACGTGGTAGGCGAAATAGCCGGTAACGTTATGTTGAACAAGACCTGAGCGCTGTTTGCGCCGTCGACCTTTGCGGCTTCGACGAGCGAGCCGTTGACCTGTTCGAGCGCAGCCTGGAAAAGTATACTTCCGGCACCTGCGCCCCACGTCGTCGTGAAGATGACGAGCGGCATGAACAAATAGAAGTTTGTGAAGAAGTTTACTCTTTCTCCTCCCATTGCAACTATCATTTGGTTTATAATACCCGTTTGTTGGTCAAATATCAACTTCCACATCATAGTGACGCCGACAGAAGAGCAAACGTTAGGTATATAAAGAATGGAACGCCACAGTTTCTTACATTTTACTCGGCTGGTCAAAAGAATAGACGAGAACAGTCCGAGGAAAATAGTTAAGGGCAGGCTGAGCGAATAGTACAGCGTGCGGAACAACGACCAGAAGAAATTCGATTCGGCGCTGGTGAGCAGCCAAACGTAGTTATCGAAGCCGATGAAACGCGCCTGCGTAATACGCCATTCTTGAAGTTCGGTCAAGCTGAGGTAGATTGACAAAGCAAACGGAACGAGAGCGAACAACACATAGGTATACAGAGGCCAAAGAGAAAAGCCCCAACCGGTGATGTTCTGCTTCCACCTTTTTACTTTTTTTGCATGGGACGACTTTTCGGGTTTAAACAGATTAGTGTTGGAAAAAACATCTATTCTGTCGTCCGAAGCAGCCCCTTGCGGCATTGTGATGACGGAATTTTTCATATTCCTCTCCTTTTAGTATTAACTAACCGCATCCCCTCGACGAAAATTCGCCGAGGGTGCATTGCGGTATTTGCAGTAAAACAAATATTCTTATTAAACCTTAGCCAAACCACTTACATAGATGTTTTTGAATGCATCGCTACCGAAGTAATAGGAATATGCAACGAGTTTGTTTGCAGAAGCAATCGTGTAGCCGTTAAACCAACTTTCCGGCGTCATAGTATCCTGACGCACCATGTTGTTCAGCGGGTTAGCCCATACGTCGATCCATGCGTTATCGGTGAGGTACCACCAGTCACCTGCTTTTTCGTATTC
The DNA here is from genome assembly GCA_934229275.1 of uncultured Clostridia bacterium. Taxonomy (GTDB): domain Bacteria; phylum Bacillota; class Clostridia; order Christensenellales; family Pumilibacteraceae; genus Neoclostridium. Next base: position 24,224 of record CAKQDN010000002.1, read on the forward strand.
GAGCAGGTCGAAGAATATATCGAGGTTGAGGTTCTTTTCTTCTTCTTTAATAAAGGTAGAACTGTTAGCAACCGAAGGCTGGTTGGGGATGTATCCCTCGAGAGCCTTGTAGTACTGACCTGCTTCTTCCTTCACACCGTTTACGGTCATATAGTCGCTGGTCAGCCAGTCGATGACTTTCCATGCAAGGTCCTTATGCTGGGAAGTAGGAGTTATGCAGAGTGCGACTGCTTCGCTGTGTCCGCCCTTAACGCCTTCCGCTTTAACGGTAGTATCGTTACTAAGCGGATCCTTATATTCCTTATACTGAGGAAGCGGAGCAACACCCCATTCGATGTTGTTTGCTTTGGTGAAGGTACGAAGTCTTCCGATTTCGTAACCGCGTTCTACGATCATCGCGATCTGTCCGTCACCGAACTGTGCGACCGTATCGAAGTTGTTTTCGGTACCGCTGGTCGTAGGCATAATACCCAGTGCTTTACCGACGCAGTTGAGGTATCTGTTGACCGCCGACTTGGTGGAAGGCAACTGGATGAATTTCGCTTCGGGATTAGCGACGATATCGTCGGTTGCATAGTCCTTGATTTCGGGACGGATAGAGGTATCGGAAGTATATTCGCGGGGACTTCCGCCGAGAACCGCACCTTCTTCTTTGTTCTCGAAATCATAAATTCTTACGCCGCCGTTTGCCGCCGGGATAAGCAGGTCGCCGTCGTTGAAGACGATGTTGCCGTCTTCGTCGATTTCGTACTTGCCTTCGTCATCAACCTTAGGACCGTATTTCTTGACGTTGAGTTTGTCGAGGTATTCGACGGTATCTCCGGCTTTGTAATGCGTGCCGGTGTTTACGCCGAGGTAATAATCTTTGCCCTCTTCATATGCGTTTTCGGTTACTTTATAGTTTGCCGACCAGTCGGAAAGTCCGTACGTCCAGGTACCTTCGCCGGTGAGATCCTGCAAGCAGTCGCCGCCGACCGACCAGCCGTAGTTGAACCACCATTCGGTGTAGTAGCCGTAAAGCGTGGTAACGCTTCTGCCTTTCGCGTCTTTTCTGTTGTGGTTAGTGCTATTCTGCTTCATGGAGAGCAGACGAGCAAGGTCTTCGATTTCATCCCAGTTCATTTCAATGGACGCATTGAAGACTTTAACAACTGTGTTAACACCGTCTTCGTTGGGGTTGACCCAGTTAGTGTCTGCGTTTGCTCCGTCGGTTCCGATAAAGTTATTGACGTAATCCTGTCTGTAATATCCTTTCTTCGGAACGATGATTCTGGAGGTTTTAGCGAAACTGTCTGCCTGTTCGAGAATGTCTGCAGCATAACCGGCTCCCGTAGTATTACCGGTGAGCGTGATTTTCTGCGTTTCGCCGTCACGGTTACCGCAAGTGTTGTGGTACTGACCGAATTTGTCGGCGATTTTGTTATCGTTCCACAAATCCATGAGGTTCTGACCGATCATATCTCTGGTAAGACCTGCGTATTCCTTTGCGAACTGTTCGAAATTTGCTTCGGTTACGGTGTCGTTGTCGACAGAAATAACGATAACGCCGACGTTTTCCATAGCCTGACGGTTATAGTATATAGCGGTAGGCGAAGTATCGATCGGAACGCCCCAGAGCGGATCGTCCGCATAGGAAGTGTTACCGTTTCTGTTATAGCGGAAACGAGGATAAATGGACGCCCACATTCCGTTCAGTTTTTCCTGATAAGCAGCACCTTTAGTATACGCATGAACGTCGGTAAAGAAGCTGTTGTTCGCCCATTTTTTGAACAGACGGTCGTTGACGAACATTACGTCGACGGTGTTATCGGACGCAAGCGTCTGTCCGGATTCGATACCGCTGGTGTAGACGGAATCCGCGAGGAACTGCGCCATTAAAAGCTGAATGCCTTCCTGACGAGCATACTCGGATTTGTTGAAAGCCTTTACCATTGCCGTGTATTCGGTTTTCTGTTCCGCATTGCCGTAAGCCTGCATTTTGACTTTGATTCTGTCTTTGTACTCGTCTTTTTCACCGCCGCACGCAGCAAACACGGGCATTGCACAAAGCAAAATCGCAAGCATAAGGCTGACTAATTTCTTCATGTTTTTTGCTCCTTGTAATAAATAGAATAATCTTGTATATCGACTGCCGCAAGGCAGCAAATACCGTTGTTACGTCGGAAAAAAACGAATCCGTTCGTCTCTCTGCATCATTTCCCCAAAGGTTTGCAGACGTCGGAGGGCATATTAATATATAAGGATACCACACCAACTTTTCCTCCGTATATTATAAAGCATAACCGCCACTTTGTCAAGACTTTGTCGGGTGTTTAATGTGTTTTTTTTGTGACAATTGAAAAATTTCACCGACAAGCGCGATTTCTCTTGCTTAATATTTGTTTTTCTGCTAATATTTATGTGTATTATTCAAGGAGCGTTACAATGCGCAAAATCTTCATAACAACCGATTCAACAGCCGAAGTCATCGACGAATTCATAAAAGAGTTTTCTCTTTCCGTTATGCGCTTTTCTATATACGCTCGCTCTTTTTGCGCGCCCGACGGGATTTTACCGCCCGACGACATGCTCGATTACGTCGAAAAGACCGAAAAATCGGCTAAAACCGTTATAGTTCCGCACACGCAGGATTATGAAGATCTGTTCGACGATCTTGCCGAAAAAGGCGACGTCGTGCATATTTCGCAGGGCAGCGTCTGGTCGGGCGCATATAAAAACGCTTTGACCGCGGCAAAAAATACCATGGTCAAGTTTCGGAAAAGTTCGGTTTTCGTGCTTGACAGCAGGGGAACGGCAACCGGGCAGGCACTTGTTCTTGACTCCGCCATTGCCGAAAAAAGCAAAGGCTCGGACGCGGCGGAGATTTTCGCGCTGTGCGACGACGTCGCCGCGAGAACGGAGCGTTTTTTCATTCTCCCGGACGCTAAAAGGTTCAATAAAATTTTTCCTTCCTCCTCCGGTTCGATTGCCGAAAGCGCGCAGAAAGTCGTTCTTGCCCTGTTCGATTCGGACGGAAAACCTCTTACTCCGAAAAAATGCTCGTCGATCGCCACGGCGTGCAAAACCATTGCCGAAGCGTACGTTTCGGACGGAAACGGATACCCCTGCTATGTGTACGGCTCGGCGCAGTCCGATCCGCTTATAAGAACGGTTTCCGCTCTTCGAAAACGCGGCGTTACCGACATCAGAATGAGTTCGATGGGAGCCGCCGACTGCTGCCTTCTGGGTAAAGACGCCGTTTCGGTCGCGTTTATCGGTAAGCCGCCGACAAGCGAACAAAAGCAGCCCGATTTTTTGGGAAAAGACACCGATTTTTTCACTCCCGAAGAGGACTGACGGCTCTCGGATCGTTATCGGAATTTGCCGCAACGCAAGAGAGGTCGGGCTTTCCGATTTCGGTTAAAAACGCGATTTATAAGCCACGAATCATAAATAAAAAAGCAGAGGATAAACTTTAATCTTCTGCTTTTTATTTTATAAATTTAACTAAAAAACGGTACCGAACATCGATAAACAAACGAAAAACGTGCCGTTTTAGCGATTTCCGGAATTCGCCGAGTTTACTTCGACAAATCGTCGAGAGTGAGCGCGAACGGCGGCACGAACGTATCGAGGAAATAATCGACGCTCTTGCTTTTATAGGAGCGCAGTTCTTTTTCGATGGACTTTGCCGCTTTTTTGAATTCGGAGTTACCGTTTGCCGTTTCCTCCACGCATTTTATGTACGCGGTGAGTTTGTCGGCGTATTTGACCAGCCTGTATTCCTCCGCCGAGGCGTTTATTAAGCCGTCGTAGCAGGGGCGCAGATTTTCGGGAAGCGTGGCGAGAATGGAATCTCTTGCGACGCTTTCGACGCTTTTATACGCGTCGCGCATTTCGGGCGAAAAGTACTTTATGGGAGTGGGCATGTCGCCGGTGATTACTTCGCTCGCCTCGTGATATGCGCCTATCATTCCTATTTTGCACGCGTCGAACGAGCCGCCGAACATTTCGTTTTCGACGGTAGCCAGTCCGTGCGCTATAAACGCGGTCATAAGGCTGTGCTCGGCGTTGTTCTCGCGGAAAGTGTTGCGCATAAGGCTCCATCTGTCGATAAACCTCATGCGCGACATGAATGCGAAAAATTTACTTTCCATTATTTAAGCAGTTCGCGCGCTTTTTCTGCGATATTTTCGGGAGTGAAACCGAAATGAGCGAACAGATCCGCAGGTTTTCCGGATTCGCCGAAAGTATCCATGCAGACGGTTGCGCCTTCAAGCCCGACGTACTTCATCCAGGGCATGGAAACGCCTGCTTCGATTGCCACTCTCTTGGTGCAGGACGAGGGCAAAACGCTTTCTTTATACGCCTTGCTCTGCTTGTCGTAAAGTTCCATACAGGGCATGGACACGACGCGCACTTCGACGCCTTCGCCTTCGAGAATTTTCTTTGCTTCGAGAGCAAGACTTACTTCGCTGCCGGAAGCCATGAGGATGACGTCGGGCTTCTTGACGTCGCTGACGATATATCCGCCGCGGAGAGCCAGTTTTGCGTTGGCATCGAGTTGCGGCAGGTTCTGACGCGAGCAGACTATGCAAGTGGGGTTCTTGCCGCGGAGAGCCGCAACGTACGCCGCAGCCGTTTCGCCTGCGTCCGCAGGACGGAACACGTTCATATTGGGTATTGCGCGCAGCGACGCGAGGTGTTCGACCGGCTGATGAGTCGGTCCGTCCTCTCCCACGCCTATGCTGTCGTGAGTGAGAACGTAAATGACGTTGAGGTTCATGAGCGCGCTCATACGCATAGCGTTTCTCATGTAATCGCTGAACACGAAGAAGGTCGAGCAGAACACTTCCAGTCCGCCGTGCAGTTTCATACCGTTGCAGATTGCAGCCATAGCGTGCTCGCGGATGCCGAAGTGAATGTTTCTTCCCGAGTGATTGAACGCGCCGTAGTCGCCCAGCCCCTTAAGATAGGTTTTGGTGGACGGAGCAAGGTCTGCCGCGCCGCCTACCAGATTGGGAACGACGACCGACAGTTTGTTGAGAATCGCGCCGCTTTCGTTTCTGACCGCGTCGGGCTTTTCGGGCTTTTCCCAAAGTTGGGGAACGGCGTCGAGTTCGACGGTTTTGCCGCTGATTTCGCGCTTGAACTGCTCGTATTTAAGCGGATATTTTTCCTTGTACGATTCGAGCATTTCTTCCCACGCGCGCTGTTTTTTTGCGTTCTGGCGACCGATTCTGCGGCAGTAGGTATATACTTCTTCGGGCACGGTGAAGGGCGGATAGTCGTAGCCGAGTTTTTTCTTGAGTTTTTCCGTTCTTTCGGCTCCGAGCGGTGCGCCGTGGCATGCTTCGCTTCCTTCGAGTTCGCTGCCGTAGCCGATTTTGGTGTTTATTATTATAAGCGACGGTTTAAGCGTTTCTCTCTGCGCTTTCTGAATGGCACGGGTAATAGCCGCGACGTCTTCTCCGTCCGCAACCTTGATGACCTGCCAGCCCTGCGCTTCGTGACGCTTGCCGACGTCCTCGGTAAAGGCGGTTACGGTGTCGCCTTCGATGGTGATGTTGTTGCTGTCGTACAGAACGATGAGTTTGCCGAGTTTAAGCGTTCCGGCAAGCGAAGCCGCTTCCGACTCGATTCCTTCCATCATGCAGCCGTCGCCGCAAAGCACGTATGTATAGTGGTTTACGACTTCGTGACCCGGTTCGTTGTAACGAGCCGACATCATGGTTTCAGCCATAGCGAAGCCGACTGCGTTCGCAACGCCCTGTCCGAGCGGTCCGGTGCTGACCTCGACGCCGGGAGTTACGCCGTGTTCGGGATGACCGGGAGTCTTGGAGCCGAGTTGACGGAAAGACTTTATATCGTCCATGCTTACTCCGCAGCCGAAAATATGCAGCAGCGAGTACAGAAGCATGGAGCCGTGACCTGCCGACAGAATGAATCTGTCGCGATTGTAATAGTTGGCGTCCTTGGGATTGAAATTGAGAAATTTGGAAAACAGCGTAAAGCCTATGGTTGCGCAGCCGAGCGGCAGACCGGGATGTCCGCTGTTTGCCTTATCGATCGCTTCGCTGGACAGCACTCTTATCGCGCTGACCGCTTTTTTCTGAATCTTGTTCATAGAAATCTCCTTGTAATTTTTATTTAATGCGTTCGATGAACGCTTTCTTTGCTTAATTATATAATGATTGTTTTATAAATCTACTCTATCGCCTTTTTCAGATTTTCGCTGTTTAAGTCGCGATATTGCGACAGATACGAGTACAACAGACGCGCGATATTTTTTGCTCCCCCCTCAATGTCCGACTCGATATTGATCGGCATAATGGGGTCGTGAACGCTCATGCGCACCAAAAACCAGCCCTTGTACTTCGGGACGGAAACGCGCACGCCTTCGTAGTTGTCGGGAACGACGACAAGACCTTCGACGTCGAGTTTTTTAAGGCTTTCGATTATGAACGCGCCCGTCCGTTTAAAGTCGCAACCATCGGGAAAAGACAGGCGCACTTCGAGTTCTTCGAGCGGACACGACAGAGTCGAGATGAGTTCGTCCACCGTTTTGCCCTGCTTTTTAAGCCGAGCGGCTTCGATGATTATTTCGGTGACGAGGAACGCTCCGTCGTCGAGGAAGTAGTTATCTTTAAGGGCGGCGTGACCGCTGGTTTCGATTGCGAGCGGAGCCGTTACTCCTTCCTTTTCCAGACGAATCGCTTCGTTTATCACGTTTTTATAGCCGCGTTTGAATCTGTGATGAACGCCGCCGTGACTTTCGATGAACGCTTTGAGTCCGTCGCTCGTGACCGAGTCGGTGACTATCGTGGCGCCCGGATATTTTCTCAGAACGATTGCCGAAATGAGCGCGATAAGGCGGTTACGGTTGATTTCTTCGCCGTTCGACGCGACTATTGCCGCTCTGTCCACGTCGGTATCGAAAATTATGCCGAGATCGGCGTGATTTTTTATCGTGCATTCGCGGATGCTGTCCATCGCCGCTTTGTTTTCGGGGTTGGGTATATGATTGGGGAACGAGCCGTCGGGGTCGAGAAACTGCGAGCCTTCGACGTTTGCTCCGAGCGGAGCAAGAACGCGTTCGGCGTAAAATCCGCCTGCTCCGTTCCCGGCATCCACGACGAAACGGAAGCCTTCAAGCGGCTTGTCCTCGCCGCCGAGAGCCGAGCGTATTTTATCTTTCAGAAAGTCGCAGTAAAGTCCGACGTAGTCGCCGCCGATAACTTGTCCCGATTTATCACAGGAAACGCGCTTATTCTGCTCTGCATAGTCGATTATTTTGTCGATATCGCTGCCTTCCGCGCCGCCTTGGGGGAAGAAAAATTTAAGTCCGTTTTTCTGCGACGGATGATGCGACGCCGTTATCATTACCGACGCGTCTACGGCGGTCTGCTCGTACACGGTCATCATGAACATGCTCGGGGTCGAGCACATGCCGCAGTCGAGCGCCGTAAGCCCGCTTTCGGTTATAGCGTTTATCGCGGCTTCCGCAAGCGCGGGACCGGAAATGCGTGAATCTCTGCCTACCGCTATTTTTTCGGCAGACGGATTTTTTTCCTTTAAGTATACGACGAACGCGAGAGTCAGCCGCTTTGCGATTTCGGGCGTGAGATTTACTTCTTCACCGTAACCTTCGAGCGCAACGCCGCGGATGTCAGTTCCGCTTTTAAGTTTTTTTAATTCCATTCGTACTCCGTAAAGTTAAAATTATTCTTATTTATTTTAGCAATTTTATCGATTGACAAGCACTTTATTCCCGAAAAACTATCTGGAGCCTCCTCCGCCGCCGCCGAATCCGCCGCCGCCGAAACCTCCGCCGCCGCGAAATCCGCCGAAGCCGCTCCTGGAGGACGACGATGGTTTTTGCGCCATTGCCGCGCTCATATCTCGGTTAAGCGAGCGAACGAGCGACGCGTAAATATGAAGGTCGATAAGGTCGGGTCCGCTGACGTATGCCGGCGGCTGAATGGTCAGGTCTTTGAATTTGTTCTCCCACTTGTCGGAAACTCCTAAAACGTTTGCATAGGGCAGAATATCGTAGTAGTATTGCGGATTTTCTTCCAGCAGCATTTCTAGTTTATCCTTTTCCGCCACTTCGAGGAAGTTTTTAAAGCCGAGTAGGTCGCCGAGTGCCTTTATATAGGTTTCGGAACGATGACGAACGAGCGCACACGCCGAAACTATAAGCACGGTTGCAGCGCATAGCGGCATCGAGGCGTACAGCGGCATTATATCGCGGAACATGCCCAGTGCTCCCACACAGCCGAAAGCCGTGAGCAGCACGAGCGAGAGAATTGCTTTTATTTTATAATGTCTGATTTTATAACGGTATCTTCCGAGAAGCGTGTTCGCGACGAATCCGATCGCCGAGAAGAACACCGTGGGAACCAGTCCGTTTATCGCGTCGGTCGAGCCGATTGCTTTCACGCCTGCAACCGCGGTTATCGCAAACGTTACGGCAAGCGAGAGAAGCGCAACCGCAATCGCGACGAACGTCGTTTTCTTTTTATAGAATTTGGACGCGGTTTTACGCGACGACGCCATGATTTCGGAAAAATTCGAAGTCAGTTTGTATTTGAGGTCACTGACGGCAACGCGGTCGCCTTTCGAGAAAATCGAGTCGAACAGATGCAGATAGTCCATTCCTCCTGCTTCCTGCACGCTTATTTCGGTCTTTTTGATAAGCACGGGGTCGTCTTCGTCGGCGTTGTCTATTCCGATAAGACCTTTGCTTGCCCAATAGAACAAAATGGACACGACGTCTTTTTGCGAAAGCGTCCCGTCGATATACAGTCCCGCTTCGGGCGGAGTTACCTTTTTCCCGTCTATTTCGGGAGGATAGTAATGCGTGATTTCGATTATTTCCTGACCTTTTTCCGAATAGAACAGCATAAGCACCGCAACCGCTGCGAACACGATACACAAAAGCGCTTCAATCCACGGAAAATTTTTTTCGTGAAGCGATACGGTGCCTGCCGGAAGATTTGCGCGCATGGTTACGCCCTGAAAAGCCGAAAGATTTTCGACGGTAAAATCGTAGCGGTAAGTTCCGTTTTCTTCCGTCGGGGTAAAATCGTCGTGTACTATATCCGAAACATTGCTCAATCCGTAATCGGTGAAAAACTTACGCTCGCCGAGCAGTCCCGGCGAATACACGGTGATGTTCGCCTTTTCTATTTTGGTAGTCCAACCGAACCCGATAAGATTGAGATAAACGTCGTCGGGATTTTTGCGGTCGGGCATAATCAGAGTGTATTCTATTATATAAGTCTGTTTACCCGTCACCTTAGTGCCGCCGTCGGGCTCGCCGAGGCTTATGCGGACAAAGCCTTCCTCGTGACCGATATCGCTCCAATTGGATTGAACTATTTTAATATCGCGATAACTTTCTCCGCTGTTCGTGGCAAGGTCGCGATATATGCCGAGCCTGTACCGACGAAAATCCGCAGTTATTTTCTCACGGAAACGCACTTCGGAATTGTTTTTGATCCAGACGGTCGTGTCGATTTCGGAAAGCGTGAACGTATCGTATTCGGTTTTCGTTTCGTCAAACGGCGAAGTCGCCGAATCGGCACACGAACCGGACGAACATGCCGCAATAGAGCAGCAAAAGACTACCGCAACCAGTGCGACCAGTGCGGCGGTCAGAAATTTTGCTATTTTAAAAGTTTTGGCAGATTTCATCTGTTATAGGCAAAAAAGAGGTCAGAACTGCACTTTGACGTTCTGTCTTTCGCTTTCGTCCGCTTCGAAGAACGAGCGTTTTTCGAGGCGCATTGCGTTTGCGATTATGCTGCCGGGGAACAGACGAATTTCGGTGTTGTACTTTTTAACGGTACCGTTATAGTATTTACGAGCCTGCGACAAGTCGCCTTCTATCGCCTGCAACTGATTTTGCAGCGACAAAAACTGCGTGTCGGCTTTAAGTGCGGGATAAGATTCCGAGAGAGCGAACAGAGTTTTAAGCGTTCCGCCGAGAGCGTTTTCAGCCTGAACTTTGGCGTCGCCGGTAGCGTTCATAGCCGCGTTACGAGCCTTTATTACGTTTTCGAGAGTCTCGGATTCGTGTTTTGCATAGCCCTTTACCGTTTCGACGAGGTTGGGGATGAGATCGTATCTCTTTTTGAGATAGACGTCGATACCGGACAGACTTTCGTCGCACGCCACTTCGAGACGAACGAACTTATTGCGGGTGCTTATCCACCAGGCAACGATTGTCACCACGAGTACGATTGCAAGAACGATTAAAAGAATTACCCACCACTGCATGATTATTACCTCCGTTTAATTGGGTCTGCCTCTATTGTACCATACTTAAGAAAAAAAATCAACGTTTCGGCGACATAATTTATACGTTATTCGCAGTTTTTTGCGTCGTTCTGTCGAGATATATTACGCACGCCGCATATAACGCATACGCAATCTTTTCTCGGTAGGCGGAAGTACGCAAGAGTTTTTCCTCTTCGGGATTGGACAAAAAGCCGCATTCGACCAGAACGGACGGGTAGGGCGAGCATTGCAGAACGTAATAATCGGCGCTTTTCGCACTCTTTTCGCCGTTCGTTGCCTGATTGAGCAGCCCTTGAAAAACCTCGGCGGCGCGGCGACCTTCTTCTTCGCCTTCCGAATAAAAAGCCTGCGCGCCCTTTACCGACGAGAGCGGATATGAATTCTGATGAACGCTTACCACGAGGTCGGGCTTGGCGGCGTTTATTATCTCGGCTCGCTTACGCATTTCCGACAGTTTTTTGTTTGCCGTTTTGCCGTCGGACAGAGTTACGTCGGCAGAGCGGGTCATTACCACGCGGTAGCCGTTCTTTTTGAGGTAGTGGGCGAGTATACGCGAAATGTACAGATTGACGTCGCTTTCGCGCGTGTCGTAAAATCTGCCCACCATTCCGCCGTCCCTGCCGCCGTGACCGGCGTCTATAACGACGACGTAGCGCGAGTTTTCTCCGCTCGTATTCGCAGTCACGGTCGCAATAGCCGCAGCCGCTCCCGAAAGTGCGATTATCGCCGCCAGAGCGACGCAGAATATTCTTTTTTTACCGAGAACGAGAAACAAAGTTATCCTCCTTTTTTCCGATTTACGCACAACGCAAAATACGTTATCCACCGCACTTATCCACATCGGTGGATAACTTTTTCACCGCCGCGAAATCTTTCTATAAAACGCCCGTTTTATCCTCGCCGTTTATCCAGCCGTCGCAGTAACTTTCGCATTTTCTGCCCGACGCCTCTTCCGCCGCCGCAATAAAATGGTCGCTTGTCACGATTTTATAGGAACACTCGCGATAAAAGTCTTTAAGCGCGCCGAAAAAAGCGTCGTCGCCGATAATTTTGCGCAACGAATGAAGCCACAGTTCGCCTTTTACTCGCGTACACATGAGATACTCGGTTTTATTCGGGAACAGATTGGGTTTTCGCGACATTTTCACGCCCGAGGGATTAAGCGACGTTACGAACAGCGAATAGGCTGTATTCGCATCCTTGATTCTGTCGGCGACGGCAACGTTATAATCCTTGTTTTTCTCGTAAAACAGCGTTGCCGAGTATTCTCCGAGCGCCTCGCTCATAAAAGCGTCGCGGTTTAAGTCGAATCCGACGGACTCGCCCCACCACTGCCGCGCCGCTCCGAAAATCACCTGATCGAGCAAAAGACTCTCGCTCGCGTCCTCGCCGACAAGGCACACCCCGGACCCGATATAAGGCTCCGACCCCGGCGTTCCCGAGACGCAGAAACTTTCGAACGGATAGTCTCCGAACAGCCGCGAAAAAGTAGCAACGGCGGCTATTGCCGAATCGAGAGCCTTTTTTGCCGTGCTTTGCGACGAAAACGCGCAACTCAACGTGGTTTTGCCTGCTTTTGCCGTCATAACGCTGTCTGCTTTAAGTATGCATAAACCGAGAGATCGAACATTCTTCGCCTTGAACGAAACCGTTTTCGTTTTGTCCGAAACGGAAGAGCTTATCTTCTCTCCGCCCGATATTACGGTGTAGTTTTCGGGTACGCTTATAGTAAGATCATAATCGGCGCAACCGAGCGTGAAAGGATTGCCGTATGCGTTCGCCGCGGAAGTGTCGCCGTTGCCGCAGAGAACCGGAAACGCGTCGAATAAATTCGCGTTGCCGCGTGACGTTACTCCCAGACGATTGTCGCACTCGGGCAAAGTCACAGTCCCCGTCACCGTAAAAGAAAAACTCTCGCCCGGAAGCACGGCTTGTAGCGGAATTACCGCGAGCAAATCTTCGTCCTCGCCCTCGATTTCGAATTCCGCCGGCGACGAAAAATCGGTCGCTTTTACTTCGATTCCGCCATATGCGCGTATTACTCCGTCCGCTTTTACCGCCGCGTCGGAGCGGTACGACTGCGGATAGAGGCGAAGATAAATTCTTTTAAGCGCACCTTCCGTCCGATTATAAAGCCGCACTTTCTCGGTAAACTCCGCCTTTTTCGCCCCGTCGTACGTCGCGACTATTTCATATCGGTCGAGCGTGTTTTCCGTTTTCCCATTACAGGAGGACAAAAAAAGCGACGAAAACGCAGCAAAAACCACGAAACATAAAAGCAGCACTTTATAAAATTTACTCATTTTACAACCTCGACGAAAACGCTTCTCTAATGAATACGCTTTTTCTTTCGCTTATATGAAAAAAGACCGCGAAAACCGCAGTCTTTTCGTTTGATTTCAGGTCAGTTTCCCGATAGCGCGGCAAGCACGTTCGCTATATCCGCATTTATACAAATCGAACGGCTTTCTATCGGGTCGGGCGCGAACGCCTCGCCGTAATTTACGCAAACGTAATGCGCCCGTTTGTTTTCCGCGACGGCACGCATAAACGGGAACTTGATTATTCCCGGAGTGTTCATGCCGACGCCCAGTTCGAGATATAAAACATTCTTTCTTTCGCACTTGCGCATAAATTCTTCGTAGCGGCGACAAGCGGCATGCCAGCCTTCGTCTTCAACGAATTTATCGTCCGCGCGCAGATTCATGGTCATCGGCTTTCCGCATTCGGGACAGACGGGCAGCAGACTTTTCGGGATTTTCATGTCTTTCTGCTCGACAACCATCGCTTTAATCGCTTGTTCGTTATCGTACGTTTTGTTTTTGCACGGGACCGAACATTGAAAAAGTCCGTAGTCGCCCTGAGTGTAAAACAATCGGTTTTTGTCGAAACCCGCTTTTACGAAGCAATGATCGACGTTCGTCGTGATGACGAAATAATCCTTGTTTTCGACGAGTTTATTTAATTCTGCGTACACTTCTTTTTTCGGAGGGTCGCAATAGCGATTTATAAACACATACCGCGACCAGTACGCCCAATATTCTTCGCTCGTTTCAAACGGATAAAATCCGCCCGAATACATATCGGTAAAGCCGTATTTTCGCTTGAAATCGCCGAAATACTTATCGAATCTTGCGCCTGAATAATCAAATCCGGCGGCGGTCGAAAGCCCTGCTCCGGCACCGATAACGATGGTTTCGCAGTCATTTAATAGACGTTTAAGGTTATTCGTTTTTTCCGAGAAGTTCGCTGTATATTTCATAATCTTTATCCGTGTACACGCAGAATATTGCTTTTAGTGCGTTTTTCGCGCGTGAAAGTTCCGCTCTTACCGTTTCTACCGCGAGCGCAGCCGCCTGCTCTTTCGGGTAGCCGTATATTCCGGTCGAAACGCAGCAAAACGCAATACTGTTTAGCGCGCGACTTTCGGCTTGATTAAGGCGGGAAACGTAGCATTTTTTCAGATCGTCGCGATTTTTATGAGTTAACGTGCCGCAAACGATCGGTCCGGCGACGTGAAAAATGAATTTGCTCGGCAGATTATACGCCTTCGTTACGATCGCTTCGCCCGTTTTCGCGCAGCCGCCCTGCATTATATCGTTGCAATCAAGCCGCACCTGCACTCCGGCAGCCGAATGAATAGCGTTGTCTATGCATTTATGAAGCGGCGTGAAACAACCGAGCATCGCGCTGTTGGCGGCATTTACGATCGCATCGGCGTCGAGCGCGGTTATGTCGCCGCGATATAACGCTATACCGTTATCGAAACGCAGTTTTTCCGTTTCGACTATTCCGCGTTTTTTAATTGCGTCGGACAAATATTCGTCCTGCAACGCAAGAAATTCGGCTGAAACGGGCTTTGGCGGGCGAACGTTGCATAATGCCCTGAAATAGTCGGGCTTTTGTAGATCGGACAGAGCCGGCACGGTTTCGCCGCGTTCGGCGCAAAGTATTTCTATAAGTCTGTCGAGGTTATTCATATAGTTCCTTTTAAGTTTTTAATTTTTGAAAAACATTCCGGCGGTCATGGCAAGGTAGTTTTCGCCGCTGTAATCGGGGTAGGCAAGCCTAACTTTCTCTTCGAACGTCTTTTTGCAATCGCTTTGTGCCGCTATTTTTTTGAGGTTATTGAGGTAATCGATTTTTGCGCGGGCGTCCAAAAGATCTTCAGGCGTGTAGTGCGAGGTGAGTATAAAAGTCTTTCCGCTTGCAATGTACTTGTTAAGTTCGGCAATGACCGCGTCCGCGTGCGACGCTCCGGCAATTATCGAGTGACAATCGTGTCCCATCATATGCGTGTACACCGCGTTAATTTCCGGAATCTCTATCGTATAGGCTTCGTCATTCGGTACGATTACGAACTCTATGCCGCCTATCGTCGTTTTACCCGCGCTTAAAATATCGGTTATACGGTGAATCTTACCGTCAAACGCGCTGCCAAAAGCCGCGATAAAGCCGTCGATGAGTGCCTTTCCGCCTCCGTTTTCGCTGTACTTAACCGCCGATACGGTTGCATATTTTTTAACGTTCGGCAAAAAGTCTGCGCCGGCTGCGTGATAGGCAACAAGAATTCCCTCCACGTTCATTCCCGAAAGATAATCCGAAAGCGCTTTCTCGTTATCGAAAAAGCAAGGCGATTCGATTATTACGGCGCGACCGTTCTTCTCCAGAACAAACAGTTCGTCGTTCATGGGATCGTCGGTTTTATATGCGTGCAGTTTGATAGTCCCGAAGTCGTAGACGTTCATTTCGCCTTTTGCGAGTTTTACGGTTTTAAATTGGTTCTTGTTCATGTTCGTTCTCCTTTTGGTTGTTTTGTCAATCTTTCCGATTGCAAGCCTATTGTAACACGCATAAAACGCAATTGCAAGACCGTTACTTTTCTATTACCGGATAATAGATTGGTTACTTGGTTTCTTTTTGGAACTATTGACTTTTTCGAAAAAACACGGTATAATTGTAACGAAAAACGCAAAAAGGAGATTAAATTATGCTGACGAAAGACGAATTGCCCGTTTGTCCGGTCGCAACCACCGTTCAACTTATCGGGAACAAATGGAAACTTCTTATTTTAAGAAATCTCGTGTACGGCGAAAAGCAGCGGTTTTCCGACTTTATTAAGACGGTGCCGGGGATAAGCAAAAAAGTGCTTACCGACAATCTGCGCGCATTGGAAGAAGACGGGATAATAGAGCGCGAGGTTTTTGCGGAAGTACCGCCGCGAGTGGAATATTCGCTGTCGGAACTCGGAAAAACGCTCAAACCCGTGCTGGATGCAATGGCAGACTGGGGAAACGAGTACAAATCGGCTTTATAAGCACAGTCGAAAAATAATCAAAAAGGCGCGAAAGAGTATGTTTCTTTATGCGAAACGCTCTTTTCTCGCCTTTTTTTTGTTTAATCCGAAAGATTTATTCGGTTAGTTTTTCTTATCGTCGTATTCGAGAACGGCTTTGATTCTTCTTACGCCTGCGGACGAGGACTGTTCCTTCACTATTCTGAAGTGACCGAGTTCACCCGTGCGGCTTGCATGCGGTCCGCCGCAGATTTCCTTGGAATACTTGCCCATGGTGTACACCTTGACTTTTTCGCCGTACTTATTGGTGAACAAGCCGACCGCGCCCTGCGCTTTGGCTTCTTCGACCGTCATTTCCTCGCAGACCACGGGGACGTCGGCGGCGATTGCTTCGTTGACCAGTCTTTCTACTTCGGCGATTTCTTCCTTGGTCATGGGGCGGGGGAAAGTGAAGTCGAAACGAAGGCGTTCTTCGGTGATGTTGCTGCCCTTCTGATTGGCGTTTTCGTCGTTCAGTACCTTTTTAAGCGCGGCGTGCATGAGGTGAGTCGCGGTGTGCAGGCGCGCGGTTGCGACGGTATTGTCGGCAAGACCGCCCTTGAATTTCTGCTCGGCGCCGGCGTGACTCTTTTCCTGATGCTCTTTAAATGCTTTTTCGAAGTCCTCGACGTTGACTTTAAGTCCCTTTTCCTTGGCGAGTTCCACGGTCATTTCGATGGGGAAGCCGTATGTGTCGTACAGTTTGAACGCGAGTTTGCCCGAAAGCGTGTCGCCGACGAGATAACCGCACACTTTTTCGAATTCCTTGATGCCGCTTTGCAGCGTTTTTTCGAATCTCGCTTCTTCGGTGTTGATCTCGTTTATGACGCGGTCGTGATTTGCTTTGAGTTCGGGATAAACGTCCTCGTACTCCTTAATGATGACTTCGGCAATTTCGGAAAGTTTGCCGGGATCGACGTCAATGCTCTTTGCAAAACGAATTGCGCGGCGCAGCAGGCGTCTTAAAATATAGCCCTGATCGACGTTGCCGGGAGTTACGCCCTTTTCGTCGCCTATCATGAACACGCTCGTTCTTATATGGTCGGCGATTATGCGGATAGCCTTGGTATCCTGTTCGTTTTCACCGTACTTTTTGCCCGAAATTTCTTCGATTTTAGCGATAATCGGAGCAAAAAGGTCGGTTTCGTACACGGATTTCTTGCCCTGAATTATGCAGAGCGTGCGTTCCAGTCCCATGCCCGTATCGACGTTTTTCTGTTTGAGCGGTTCGTATTTGCCGTCGGCGGTTTTATTGAACTGCATGAACACGTCGTTCCAAATTTCGAGATATTTGCCGCAGTCGCATGCTGGCGAGCAACTCTCGCAGCACTTGGGTTGACCGTTGTCGATGAACATTTCGGTGTCGGAGCCGCACGGTCCGGTAACACCGGCAGGTCCCCACCAGTTGTTTTCCTTGGGCAGGAAGAAAATATGATCGTGAGCGATGCCTGCTTTTTCCCAAAGTTCAGCCGCTTCGGTATCGCGGGGGCAGTCGTCGTCGCCGGCAAAAACCGAAACGGCAAGGCGTGACGGGTCGATTCCGAGATATTCGGGAGAGGTTAAAAACTCGTACGACCACGGAATCATTTCTTTTCTGAAATAATCGCCGAGCGACCAGTTGCCCAGCATTTCGAAGAACGTGCAATGGCTTGCGTCGCCCACTTCGTCGATGTCGCCCGTGCGGACGCATTTCTGAACGTCGGCAAGGCGATTACCTGCCGGATGTTTTTCGCCCAGAAGATAGGGAACGAGCGGATGCATGCCCGCGGTCGTGAAAAGCACGGTGGGATCGTTTTCGGGAATGAGCGATGCGGACGAGATTATCGCGTGTCCGTTCTTCTTCCAGAAGTCAAACCACATTTGTCTTAATTGTTTTGCCGTAATGTTTTTCATAATTATTGCCTCTTTTCGTTTTTAACCGAGTAATATTTTTTTAAGATCGTCAACGCTCTCCGCTATGTGGGTCGGGCGCGTTTTTTCCGCTTCTTCGCGGCTTGTGAATCCGAAGCCGTAAGTCACGGCAATCGTGTCTATTCCGTTATCTCTGCCGCCGTCGATGTCATAGGGCGAGTCGCCGATCATGACGCAACGTTTACCGATCATGCCGCGAGCGACTATGGTCTTTTTGTCGTTATCGGGGCGACCTTCCTGCTCCGAGCCGACTATTTTATCGAAGTATTTGTTAAGGTCGAAATATGCGACGGTCGGGTCGAGAATGTATTGCGGTTTCGCGCTGGCAACGACCGTTTTTACGCCCACCGAGCGCAAATATTCGATAAGTTCGAACATGCCGGGATAGGGCTTTGCGAATTTAAAGCCGTTTTCGTCGTATTCGCGGCGGTAAACGTATATGGCTTTAATCGCGGTTTCGTCGTCCATACCGCAGTATTTTTTGAAACTGACGAGAAGCGACGGTCCGATGAATTTTTTAAGAGTTTCTTCCTTAAGCGGCGGATAGTTCATTTCTTTGAGCGTTCGCGCGATGTTGGTCGTTATGCCCTCGCCGGTGTCGAATACGGTTCCGTCGAAATCGAATATGGCTGTGTCGTATTTCATAAATGATTTTTTCTCCGTTGTTTGCTTTGCAGTAAAAGTTCCGATTTGCGTTTGCCGCAGATGATTATACGCTTTGTTTTATTTGCGAAGATTGAATATAAGGTCAATCGCATTTCGGTAAGGACGCAGCACCCTCTCCGTCGGCTGACGCCGCCACCTCTCCCTGAGGGCGAGGCTTTAAAAGGTTGTGATTTTATAGTTTGCGGGAGGGGGAACCCCTCCCCTACGGAATTAGGTCGTTTGTACGTCAATTACGCATCCAAAAACTTAAAAGTTTTTTGCCTACTTTTTTTCAAAAAAGTAGGCGCAGCGGAAAGATGCGTGATTATTTACGTCCGTAACTGTCTTTAAGGCTTACCACCTGATTAAAAGCATTATCTCCGTCTTTGGTGTCCTTGCAGAAATAGCCGATACGCATAAACTGGAAAGACTGAAGCGGCTTGGCGGAAGCGAGATATGCTTCACCCTTGGCTTTATAATCGACGCGCGAATTCTTATTCATGCGCTCGGAAAAGTCCTCGTGAACGCCGTCGTAGGGCAAAAGCAGATAGTCGTACACTCTGGCATCGAGATCGATACAATTTTTTGCGTCTACCCACTGAATAACGCCCTTTGCCTTGACTCCCGAATTGTCCTCGCCGGAATGAGTGCCTTCCACTATTTCGGCATATACGCGAGTGACGACTCCGTTCTGCTCGTCGTAGCCGGTGCATTTGACGATGTAGGCGCCTTTAAGACGAGTGTACGCGCCCACCGTCATACGCTTGTACTTGGGCGGCGGAACGATTTCGAAGTCGCTACGATCGATGTACAGTTTATTGGAAAACGACACTTTTCTCGTACCGAGATCGGGATTATTAGGATTGATTTCGAAGTCGATCTGCTCGGAATAATCGTCGGGACGATTGGTTATAACCAGTTCGAGCGGATTCAATACCGCCATCGCGCGTTCGGCAGTCATATTGAGTTCGTCGCGGATGCAACTTTCCAGTTGTCCCGCTTCCACTTCGCTGTTGGCTTTGGCAACGCCGATACGCTCGCAGAATTCTTTAAGCGCGGTGGGCGTGTAGCCGCGTCTTCTCAGCCCTGCTATAGTGGGCATACGCGGATCGTCCCAGCCGTCCACGAACCCTTCGTCCACGAGTTTTTTGAGATAGCGCTTGCTCATTATCGTGCGTTCGATGTTAAGACGGGCAAACTCGTACTGATGCGGCTTCTTTTCGAACTCGCACTCGTTTATAACCCAATCGTAGAACGGGCGGTGATCTTCGAATTCGAGCGTGCAGATGGAATGAGTTATTCCTTCGACGGCATCCTCTATCGGATGAGCGAAGTCGTACAAAGGATAGATGCACCACTTGTCGCCCTGACGGTGATGAGTGGCTTTAAGCACGCGGTAAATGATCGGGTCGCGCATGTTGATGTTGGGCGACGCCATATCGATTTTTGCGCGGAGAACGAGCGCTCCGTCGGCAATCAAGCCGTTTTTCATGTCCTCGAAAAGTTTAAGGCTCTCTTCGATCGGACGATTGCGGTTTTTGCTCTCGATTCCGGGCTCGGTGAGCGTGCCGCGCATTTCCTTCATTTGTTCGGGCGTGACGTCGTCAACGTACGCCTTGCCTTTTTTAATGAGTTTTACGGCGCACTCGTACATGGTTTCGAAATAATCGGAAGCGTACAGAACTTCGCCCTTCCAGCCCAGCCATTCGACGTCGGCTATAATGGATTTGACGAATTCGTCGTCCTCTTTTACGGGATTGGTGTCGTCGAAACGCAGATTGCACTTTCCGCCGTACTTGACAGCCGTGCCGTAGTAGTTAAGGCAGATGGATTTTGCGTGACCGATGTGCAGATATCCGTTGGGTTCGGGCGGAAATCTCGTGATTACTTCGGTGATTTTTCCGTCCGTAAGGTCTTTTTCGATTATTTCTTCGATGAAATTCGGCATATGTTCCTCTTTTGCGTTTGCACGCCTTTTATTTTACTGGTTTCGTTTACTTGTTTCCGTGTCCGCCGCACTGTGACGGGAACACGATTTTATCGCTCTTTTGTTTAAGTCCGTCGCCCGTTCTTACGAAGCCGAGCGTTTCGTAGTAGGCGTCGTAGTAGCCGACTTCCACTTCTTCGAACTGCTCGCTTAAAAGAAACACGACGCTGCGCAGCATGAAGTCGCGGATAAGGGCGGCGTTACCGACCGGCGCGACGTTTTCGGAAACGATGACGTTATCGCGGGTCACGACTTCGCCCAGCACACAGTTTTCATACGCCTGATAGACGGCAGAGTCGCCTTTTACGAATACTTTTTTTACGGTTATCATAATACTCTATATTTTAATGTTTCCGCGAAAAAATGTCAATCGCTTACGGCTTAAAAGCACGATTTTTTGCATATTTCGCTTATAATTCGGACAAATACAGCACGTCAACGTCGCCGTCGTCGAAAAGTTCGGTTCTTTCGAGCGCGATTATCTTCAGTTTCTGACCGTGAGCGAGCGCGACGATGTTTTCGTTTTCGCTGCGCGTGGGGTCGCCGTTGGCAAGTCGAACGTCTGTGAGAGTTTTAAGTTTCATATAATTATCGAACGCTTTCTGCTTTTCGGACGCGTCCTCGCCACCGGTCTGCGCTGCGATGAGAGCGTCGCCGAGCAGGGACACCGTGACGTCCATAACGGCGATTTTTCCGATGAGTTTAGGCACGAGTTTAAGCGTTTTTTCGCTTTTAAAAGCGCTTGACGCGATAACGTAGCCGCGGTGATAATCGACAGGCGACGCTCCGCCTCCGAGAATTTTCCCCACGACGACGGTGGCGACGTACGCAAACACGACGAGAGCAATGCCCACGATGAAAACGTACATGACGCCGGGCAGGTCCGGCACGAACGCCGACAGAACCACGCCCGTCAAAAACGCGACGCTGATTCCGAAAATAAGTCCGAACACGACGCTCATGCTCTTATATACAGGGCGAGTGGACAGCGACGTCTGCAGTTTTTCCATAAGCATTTTAAGCAGTTTGCACACGGGTCTGCTGAGCGAAAGCATGAACAGCGCGAGAATGGACGCCGTTATCGCGCATGTGACGACGTAGTTCGCCACGGTTATATCGGGGAAATACATGCTTAAAAATTCGACGGCGTACAGCCCGAGTACCGCTCCGAGAACGCTCATAAGCACGGCGGTTATCGCGAACAGTTTTTTCTCCAGTTTTTGCGCTTCGTTTTTATTCTCGTCGTTTTTTCTCATATTTCTTCCTCCTTTTCGCCGAACAGCGTACGAACTTCGTACACGGCGTCCTCGATGAAATACCCGAGTGCCGAATACCTTTTGGCGATATAGTCGTTTTTAACCATTTTTCCGACGTTGGCTTCTTCGCCCACCAGTACTACGAGTTTTTTCGCTCGCGTTATGGCGGTGTACAGAAGATTCCTCGTGAGAATTACGGGCGCTCCGGAAATTACCGGCATTACGACCGCGTCGAATTCGCTGCCCTGACTTTTGTGAACGGTGACGGCGTAGGCAAGTTGCAGTTCGCCGATCATCTCGCCCGAATACAGGGCGCGCCGTCCGTCCTCGAACTCCACTTCGAGTTCGCGCCGCGCGACGTTTATCTCGGTGACGTAACCTATGTCGCCGTTGTAGACTCCTTTCCCGTCGATAACG
Source organism: uncultured Clostridia bacterium (assembly GCA_934229275.1). Classification (GTDB taxonomy): domain Bacteria; phylum Bacillota; class Clostridia; order Christensenellales; family Pumilibacteraceae; genus Neoclostridium. The sequence continues at coordinate 46,059 of CAKQDN010000002.1, forward strand.
TTGTAGCCGCTGACTATTTTCCAATCGATGTCGTAATCGTTTACGACGTGCATGACTTTATCGCCGACCGAATAGGAATACTCGTCGGACTGAATACGTTCGGTTTTGTCGCCGTTCAGCGTTTTTTGCAGGCGCGCGTTGAGATTTATAACGCCCGCAGGTCCGTTTTTCATCGGGCAAAGCACCTGAATTTTATCGGCGCGCACGTTTAAGTATTTGGGCAGTCTGCGCGAAACCGTGTCGACAACCTTATCGGCTATTGCGTCCGCTCCCACCGCTTTCATAAAGAAAAAGTCTTTATCCGTCCGATCGAGCACGGGCATTTCTCCGCGGTTTATCGCGTGGGCGTTGGAAACGATAAGGCTTTCGAGAGCCTGACGGTATATGGCGCTGAGTTCGACGCACGGCACCGCTCCGCTGTTTTTTATGTCGGCAAGCACGTTACCCGCTCCGACGCTGGGCAACTGGTCTTTATCGCCCACAAGCACGAGCCTCGTACCGGGGTTTATGTGGTCGAGCAGCGATTTCATAAGGTATATATCCACCATAGAAAACTCGTCCACTATCACGACGTCGCTGGTGAGCGGCTCGCTTTCCTCGACGTACTCTTCTCTTTTCAGTCCGAGCGCTCGGTGAATGGTGCTTGCCTCGCCGCCGGTCGCCTCGCTCATGCGCTTTGCCGCGCGTCCCGTGGGAGCCATAAGCGAATAGGTCATACCGAGATTGCCGAGAATGGACATTATGCACTTTATTATGGTGGTTTTGCCGGTACCGGGTCCGCCGGTTATCAGCACGACGCCCGAATTTATGGCGAGCGATATTGCTTTCTTCTGGTTTTCGTGGAATTTTATCGAATTGATCTGCTCGTACGTTTCTATTTCTTTGACGCAGTCGTATTCGAGTTTGTCGGCATAGTCGATGAGTTTGACGAGCGCGGTCGCTACGCCTTTTTCGACGCGATACATGCCCGTGAGCATTACCGACGGCTTATCGAATTCGAAACGGCGCATTTTACGTTCCGAGAGCAGCTGCTCGAGAACGGGAAAAATACACTCTTCGCCGACTCCCAAAAGCGTCTGCACGGAAGAAATAAGTTCGTCCTGCGGAAGATAGGTGTTGCCGCCGACGCGTGCGCTTTCTTTAAGCGTGAACACGATGCCGGCGCGGACGCGGAACGCTCCGTTTCTGGTAATTCCCATACTCTGCGCTATTTTATCGGCGCTGTAAAAGCCTATGCCGTCCACGTCCTCGATGAGCGCGTACGGATTTTTGCTTATGACCTGCACGGTGTCTTTGCCGTAAACCGAGTAGATTTTCATTGCGGTGTTGAGCGTTATGCCGTACTTCTGCAAAAACATGACTGCGTCCTGCATTATCTTGATTTTGCCGTACGCCTCGCTTATTTCGACCGCTTTTCTCTTGCTTATACCGGGGACTTCGGAAAGTCTGCCGGGCGTGTACTCGATGACGTCGAACGTTTTCAAGCCGAATTTTCCGACCAGTCGCATGGCAAGCACCGGTCCTATTCCCTTGATAACGCCGCTTCCGAGGTAGCGGATTATTCCGTCAGCGGTTTCGGGCAGTACTTCTTTGACGTCGGTCGCTTTGAACTGTCTGCCGAATTTGGGGTGCATAACGTAGTCGCCTTCCGCCACCACCGCCTGACCTTCGACGGCAGTGGGAAAAAGCCCGGCGCATACGACGGGCTGCCCGTCAACGTCGAGAACGGCAATCGTATACCCGTTCTCCTCGTTGCGGAATCGTACATCGGCTATCTCTCCCCGAAGTTTCATTACTTCAAGCCGAGAACGGACCTGATTTCTTCGACCTTATCGGTCTGCTCCCACGGAAGATCGGGTTTGCCGAAATGTCCGTAGTTGGTGGTTTTCGCGTATATCGGACGCTTCAATCCGAGATTTTCGATTATGCTGTACGGGCGGAAATCGAACACCTTCGCGATGCAATCGAGCAGTTGAGCGTCGGAAAACTTACTCGTTCCGAACGTATCGACGCACACCGATACGGGATGCGCTTTGCCGATAGCGTACGCGACCTGCAACTGCACTCTGTCCGCCGCTCCGGCAGCGACCAGATTCTTGCATACATAACGAGCGTAGTAGCACGCAGAGCGATCGACCTTGGTCGGGTCTTTGCCCGAAAAAGCTCCGCCGCCGTGCGGACACATACCGCCGTAAGTATCGACGATGATTTTTCTTCCGGTGACTCCGCTGTCGCCGTGCGGTCCGCCGATAACGAATTTACCGGTGGGGTTTATATAAAATTTGGTGTCATTTTTGAGATATTCGGACGGGATAACCGCTTTGATTATTTTTTCGGTTACGTCCTTTTCGAGTTGCTCGTGCGTGACGAATTCGTCGTGCTGAGTGGATACGACCACGGTGTCCACATACGACGGCACGCCGTTCTCGTAAGCGACGGTGACCTGCGCTTTTCCGTCGGGTCGCAGATATTTAATCTCGCCGTTCTTTCTCGCTTCGGACAGTTTTTTGGTAAGAGCGTGCGCAAGCGTTATCGGAAGCGGCATAAGTTCGCTCGTTTCGCGGCAAGCATAGCCGAACATCATACCCTGATCGCCGGCACCCGTTTTGGATGCCGGGTCCGACTCTCCTTCACGCTGTTCGAGCGCGTTGTTGACGCCCATCGCGATGTCCTGCGACTGCTCGTCTATAGCGGTAAGCACGGCGCAGGTGTTGCCGTCGAAACCGTATTCGGCGTTATCGTAGCCGATGCCCTTTATAACCTTTCTCGCAAGCGTGGGAATATCGATGTAACTTTCGGTGGTGAATTCGCCCATTACGAGCGTCATACCGGTGGTGCAGCACACTTCGCACGCGATGTGGCTGTCGGGGTCGTTTTTAAGTGCTTCGTCCAGAATACTGTCGGCGATGAGATCGCATACCTTGTCGGGATGTCCCTCGGTTACGCTCTCGCTCGAAAATAAGAATTTATCGTTTGTCAAATCCGTTTACTTCCTTTTTTGTCTTTATCTTTAATATTGTACAATATCCGGGCGAAATAGTCAAGCACGGCGCAGGCATAAACGATAAAATAAGCGCGGCGGCGCCGAACAATCAAATTATGCCGTCATTCCGCTCGTTTACGATTGACATTTGCAAAAGGTTGCGGTATAATATAATGTGAATTTTACTTTTTTACGGAGTTTATCATTTATGGCAAAAGACGCTCAATTCGTAAAGGATATCGCGGACATCGAAACCGACTTTCCGCAGTGGTACACAGACGTCGTTTTAAAGACGCAGATGGTGGACTACGGTCCGGTTAAAGGTACCATGGTCATCCGTCCGTACGGTTACGCCGTGTGGGAAAACATTCAGCGCGAACTGGACAATCGCTTCAAAGCGACCGGTCACGAAAACGCATACTTCCCCATGTTCATACCTTACAGTTACCTCGTCAAAGAAGCCGACCACGTCGAAGGCTTTGCTCCCGAAGTGGCTCTGGTCACGCATGTCGGCGACGTGGAACTGCCCGAAAAACTGGTCGTTCGTCCCACGAGCGAAACCATAATCTGCGAAATGTATTCCAAATGGGTGCAGTCCTATCGCGATCTGCCCGTGCTTATCAATCAGTGGGCAAACGTCGTCCGTTGGGAAAAGACTACCCGTCCCTTCCTTCGTACTTCCGAATTCTTGTGGCAGGAAGGTCACACTCTGCACAGAACCGAAGAAGAAGCGCGTGCCGAAACCATGCGCATGCTCGACGTTTACGACGAATTCTGCCGTAACGTGCTGGCTATCCCCATGATGAAGGGCAGAAAGTCGGAAAAAGAAAAGTTTGCCGGAGCAAAAGAAACCTACTCGATAGAAGCAATGATGCACGACGGAAAGAGTCTGCAGTGCGGCACTTCCCACTACTTCGGTACCAATTTCACCGAAGCGTTCGACATAACCTATCTCGACAGCGACGGCGTGAGAAAACACCCCTATCAGACTTCCTGGGGCGTGTCCACCCGTCTTATCGGCGCGCTTATAATGGTTCACGGCGATCAGCGCGGCTTGTGTCTGCCGCCCTACGTCGCTCCCGTTCAGGCGGTTATCATCCCGGTTGCGATGCATAAGGAAGGCGTGCTTGAAAAAGCGAAAGAACTGTACGAAAGCGTAAGTAGCGCCGGCATAAGAGTTAAGTTGGACGACACCGAGAATTCACCCGGATGGAAATTCAACGAATACGAAATGAAGGGCGTTCCGCTGCGTATAGAAATCGGTCCGCGCGACATCGAAAAAGGCGAAGTCGTTTACTCGCGCCGCGATAAACTGGGCGAAAAATTCACGCTTCCCATATCGGAAGTCGCCGAAAGAATCCCCGAAATTCTCGCCGACATCAATCGGAATATGTACGAAAAGGCACTTAATCACCTCAAAACGCACACCATCAAGGTTTCGAACATGGAAGAAATCCGCGCAGCCGTCGATAACGGCGACTTTGCCGAAGGTATGTGGTGCGGTTGCCGCGAGTGCGAGGATAAGTTGAAGCAGGAAATGCAGGTCACGACCCGCAACATGCCCTTCGACCAGACTCCCGTCGGCGACAAATGCGCTATATGCGGTAAGCCTGCCAAAAAACGCATAATCTTCGGAAGAGCGTACTGATTGGTTCCGAAAAACAATCCTAAAACAATCGAAAAGCGACGACAAAGGTTTGCTCCTTATGCCGTCGCTTTTGTTTTTATATAATTTGATTTTCTTCGCCTAAGGCGTGTTTTTTAAGCCTTACGCGCAGCAAAACCGACGCAAACACGATAAACGCGTAGATAAAGAAACTCGTATAAATCGTAAGCGTGTGCATGCCGCCGTCGCCACTTGCTCCGGTCGCCGTGATAAGCGTGTTCTGCAAAATAAGCACACCGGTTGCAGCGTCCACGAGCGCTACGGAATTGCGCATGTAGCCGAGCGGCGTGCGTCCGCTCTTTTTAACGTAACGCACGACGGCTACGGTCGTTTTATAAGTGCAGTACGCAGCCGCGGTAATCGCCGGAATAATGCCGAGAGAAAAGTTCCGCTGCATTTTTACAAGAAGAATTATCGGTGCGATGAGCGCGACGTTAAGCGCGAACAGCATCCACGACGACACCGAACACAGTCTGTCGGTATTCGCCGTTTTATCGCCGCCGGCTTTTCTGTCCGCTATTGCGCCTGCCGCTATGCCTATTCTTATTGCGGTCAGCAAAAAGTAGTACACCGCCATGCAAATCGCGAACAAATAGCGTTGACTTACGCCCAGAACGGCGTTATACGCGCAGAAAGCGAGCGCGGCTACGACCGAAAACGCTCCGTCCGAGAAAAACGTTTTGACTTTACGATTCATTTTTTCTCTCCGGCGCGTGCGGCAGGCAATCGGTTATTATCGACATGACCTCGTCCGTACCGAGCAGGCAGCCTTCCTTTACCCACGTTTCGATTATCGCGAGCGTACCGCTCATATAGTATGCGAAAACGTACTGCCGTCTGTTCTTCGGAACGCCGTATTTTTCCAGAACGGGCGAAAAAATATCGCCGTACATTTTTTCGAAAGTCTTATCCGCTCCGAAAAGCACAGCGTTTTGCATAATAAGAGCGTACACTTTTCGGTTTTGTCTGACGAAATTCAGGTACGGAACGAGATATTCGGGCGTTATCAGAAAGCCGTCGCTCTTCGCATTTCGCTCCGCCTGTTCCCGGGATACTCCCGAAGGCTTGCACTGCTCGTAAAAACGATTGCATATCAGTTCGTAACTTTCTTTAAGCAGGTCGTCCATGCCCTCGTAATGAAGGTAAAAAGTCGAGCGGTTTACTCCCGCCTTTTCGCACACTTCTTTAACAGTGATAAACTCGTAGTCCTTTTTCTGAAGCAACGCCAAAAGCGCGTCGTCCATAAGACTTGCCGTATAAAAATATTTGCTTTGGTTTTTGTCCATACGCTCCCGACCGCCGAATTATTCTTCGTCGCTTATTTCTTTCGCTAACTTTATTATATCCGCTGCATACTTCTTTTTGCCGTTTTCGCGGATTTTTTTATAAATCGGGTAATTTACCGACGCTCCCGCAATGCCGATAACGCCGACGACTATTCCGATTGCGCGCATTAAAACGCTTCCGCCGCCTATAACGCTCATCGACAGACACATTCCGACGCCCAGCACTAGTGCCGAAACGATCCCGAACGTATACGAGAAGATGTCCGACGGACGTTTTGCCTTTGCGTCCAGTTTTTTAAGCGCGACCGCTTTACTCGTCTTTCTGGGCGCATACTCGTTTGCAATCGCTTCCGCATAAATTTTGTCAGTGTTCATACTTTTGTACCTCCGATGTTTTTTGTGATTACATTATAACTCGGAAATGCGGTTTTTCAATAGACAAAAAGCCGCGGATATGTCTATCTGTGCGGCTTTTCGGGAAATGCTTTTAATTAAACGAGAATCAGTCGTTGTCGGCGAACGCTTCTATTTTGCTTTGAATTTTTTCGGGTTTGCTGTCTCCGTGACGGACGAAAAGCATGGTTACGAAACTGCCTCCCACCATTGCCGCGGCATAGAAGAACAGCGGAAGCATATTGCCGACTGCGTCCATTATGACGCCGGACAGAACGGGCGTAAGCGTCTGAGCCGCCATGCTCGCGGTGTAGTAAAAGCCGGTATATCTTCCGGTATCGGAACCTTTTGCGAGTTCGACCACCATGGGGAAAGAGTTGACGTTTATGGTTGCCCAGCCTATTCCGGCGAGAGCGAACAGCGCGTACATAATAATCGGCGAACTGCCCTCACGCATGAACGCGGCGGTAAAGAACGCGGCGAACAGCACTCCTACGCCTATTAAAATAGACTTTTTTCTGCCTATTTTGCTTGCGAGAATACCGACGGGGATATACGAGATAATCGCCGCTCCCTGCGCTATCAGCATAGTCGTGTTATAGTCCTGTCCCAGCACTTCCTTGGAATAGAGCGAGTATTTGCTGGTTACGGCGTTGTAGCCCATATACCACAGCGCGACCGACGCGAGAATAAGTATTAAAGAAACGAGTTGCGAACCCGTGAGTTTTCCTCCGACCGTTTCGCGTTCCTGCTCTTCTTTGTCGGGGAAAAATTTCGCAGTGTCCTCTTCCATTTCCGCCGACCACTTTTTCTCTTTTACGAACAGCACGAACACGATGAGCGCGATCAGCATAAGCGCGGCGGTGGAAAGAATGTACAAAAAGAAATCGGTTCTGCCTTTTTCGCTCGTTTTAAATACGATTCCGAGGACAAGCACGAGTATTCCGCCTGCGGTGCCCATGAGGTTGATTACCGCGTTGGCTTTGGATCTGTACGGCTTGCACGTTACGTCCGGCATGAGCGCGACCGCCGGCGAGCGGAACACGGACATGGTTAAAAGCGTTAAAAGCAGCACGAGGATGAACAACCACAGTTCGTCGATGAGCGGCAGGAATATGAAGCACACTATCGCGCATATGGTGCCGATTACGATATACGGCGTACGTCTGCCGAACTTCGTGTTCGTTTTGTCCGACAGCGCGCCGAACAGCGGCAGCAAAAACAGTGCGAACAGGTTGTCGAGTGCCATTATAACGCCCGACCAGGTCTGATTCAGTCCGAATTTGTTGGTAAGGATGAGCGGCATGGCGTTGTCGTACGCTTGCCAGAACGCGCATATGAGAAAGAACGCAAAGCCCGTCAGTATTACCTTTTTATAATTCAGTTTCATCCGGTTCCTCCGATAAGTTTTTTTCGTCGGCGGCATTTACCGCCCGAACGCCTTATATCGAAATTATACAACCGAAAGAGCGTTTTGTCAACGGATATAAGTATTTTACTCCGTAGAAAGGCAAATGCGCGCTTTCTTTTCCTTCTTTTTACGCCCGTTTTACAATTTTTCGATTTTGTTTTTAATTGCGGATTTAAGAAACAGCGCCGAAACGACGCATGTCAGTGCTTCTGAAATTATGAAAGTCCACCACTTCGGACAAAAAAAGAGCGCAAACCCGAAGAAAATCGGATTTACGCTCTTTGGCCACGCATTTTCGCCAATAATTATAGTACTTTCCCCAAAAAAAATCAAGCGTTTTTGCGCCTTATACCCCCGAATTTTTAGTTGCCAAAACAGTGTACGCGAGAAAATTCACGCGAGAAAACGCGATTCGGCGCATACAGACATTTGGTTGAAACATGCGTTAATAAGATAAATCTTATACCGGCGCGCTTAACAGCATAGTTATATCGCAAGCCGTAGGGACATCTTCTTCACTTATCGATTTTTGCTTCAGGTTTTTTGCTAAATCAAAATTTTTCGGAATGAAAGCAAATCGCTTTTTATTATTCGCGAATTCATTCTGCGCTTCCGCAAATAAATAGCAAAGATTTTTTGCAAAGTATTGTTTATAATACAAGCGTTCCGATTGAATATCGACAAAAAATTTGTTGTTCATTCCAGATGCGTTTATAAATTTGCAAAAAGCGTCTGTAGTAAAACAGCACCTAATTTCAAGTACAGACAGCGGAACTCCGTCGGAATTTACAAAGTATCCGTTGCTCGTCATATCGAGCATAATCCATTTATTCAATTTAAAATCATATATTTCGACAACAACGTGATTCTCCGTATCATAAGGCGAATATGGCATTAACCATATTCTGCGGGCGTAAATTCCTAAAGCAAGACAACATTCTTGTAAAATTTTAGATTTACCGAGACAATTTATCCCGTTTTTCGGTTTATTCAGACTATACTCCAATAAATCTATGGCATTGCAGGCAATATTATTTTGAAAATCGCCTTTATGCGTAATTTTCGGAGCAAAATAATTCAGCACGTTTATTGATTTTTCAAAATTACTGCCCTGTTTTGCAATCTTTTCCAAGCGGTATTTCTCCTTAAGAACCGAAAATTGCGGACAGTCGAAATTATAAACGATTTTTTCATTTACTCCGGTTGCAAAATCGCAATTGTTAAATATAATACCTTTAAAAATCGTCAATAATTCTTCCCAACTTTCTTTTAATTCGTCATTAGTCATAAATACTCCGAGAAAAATTTTTCACTTACATAATATCACAAATATTCTTTATTTCCAAGCATATGACAACGTTAAAATACAATTTCACTTTTTCTTACACATTTTTTCAAATAAAACCCTGTGCGTTGGTCCAAGGGTCGCATTTTGCTTACCGCAAAACTGCGTTCTTATTTCGTTTCTCTATAAAATAAACGATTGCCTTTGATAAGACAATCGTTTATTTGGCTTTCGTTATTCATTCACGTTCTTTTTCTCTCTTTTTTCGTTTTGCGAAAGCGAGATAACGGGCGAACTGATATTCGCCCTTGGACTAACGCTGCGCGTTGGTCCACGAACGCGTTTTTGTAAGCAAAAAACGCGTTCTAATTTCGTTTCTCCATAAAATAAAAGATTGCCTTCGATAAGGCAATCTTTTATTTGGCTTTCGTTATTCATTCACGTGCTTTTTCTCCTTTTTTTCGTTTTGCGAAAGCGAGATAACGGGAGAGTTGATACTCTCCCTTGGACTAACGCTGCGCGTTGGTCCGCGAACGCGTTTTTGCAAGCAAAAAACGCGTTCTAATTTCGTTTCTCCATAAAATAAAAGATTGCCTTCGATAAGGCAATCTTTTATTTGGCTTTCGTTATTCATTCACGTTCTTTTTTTCTTTTTCTTTGCTTTATAAAAGCGAGATAACGGGAGAGTTGATGCTCTCCCTTGGACTAACGCTGCGCGTTGGTCCGCGAACGCGTTTTTGCAAGCAAAAAACGCGTTCTTATTTCGTTTCTCCATAAAATAAAAGATTGCCTTCGATAAGGCAATCTTTTATTTGGCGGAGAAAGCGAGATTCGAACTCGCGCTTCAGGTAATCCCCGAACTAACCCCTTAGCAGGGGGTCCCCTTATAGCCACTTGGGTATTTCTCCAACCTCGGCTAGCGCTGAAAAATCAATGCTTATATAGATTATCACAAAACAGAGAATTTGTCAAGGAAAAACAAGGCATTTAGCGAGAAAAAATCGATTGAAAAGAAAAATGTTCGATTTTATGGCATAGAGGGTTACAGAGAAATGTTATTTTAGCACAACCAACAAGATAATTTACATAATGCGGATGCAATGACACCCTCTCCGTCACAATAGACCGTGCCACCTCTCCCGAAGGGCGAGGCTTTAAAGTGCGTCTACCATACAACAATAAAAAAAGGTTGGCTTTCCTGCTATTAAAGTAGAAGTACCAACCTTGTTTTACTATATACCCAACTCAAAAGTTTTTTGCTTACTTTTTTACAAAAAAGTAACCGGACAGCCAACGGATGCCTGTACCCACAGAAAGAAGTAGAAAGCGCGTAAGCCCAACATCCCTGACTCAAAAGTTTTTTGCCTGCTTTTTTCCAAAAAAGCAAGTTAGTTTTGTTCGGCAAGCATGTCCTTGACCTTCATCAGTCGAGTGACGGCGGCGCGTTCGTTTTCGTCGAGTTTGCTCTTGATGTACTTGATGGTTTCCTCGATTTGCGGAATCATGATGTATTCGAGAGCGTTTACGCGGCGTTTGTTGCGCTCGATTTCGACGGCGAGCATGGCTGCGGTTTTTTCCGACTCGGCAAGGCGCAGTAAAAGTCCGAGCACTTTGCCGACGCGTTCTATAGAATAGTCCGCTTCGGACGTGATTTCGGTGAACGCGTACGGGAAAACGGCTTGCGAACTGCTCTCGCGTACGGTGATTGCAGGCACTTCGACGCTCATGACGTCAGCCGTCCCGAAGTCGGCATCGACGCCGGACACGGGAAAAGAGAAAGCCTTTTCCATTTCGGGCGCGGACATACCGCTGACCGCTGCCGAAAACTGTTTAAGGCAGTCGCCCAGTTCTTTCTCCGCCTGATCGCGAAGCCGCTTGTTCTCTTTTATAATGACGGTGAATCGCCTTATCATTTCATCGGACTTATCTTTAAGCAGTTTATGTCCGCGAACGGCGGTGGACAGCCGCGCTTTTAGTTTTTTCAACTCCATACGGGTGGGGTTGACGTTTAACCGAGTCATATAAAAACCTCTTTTACGATAATTGGCAACCGATTACACGTTTTTGCCGTCGAGATACTTCTGAATATACTCTTCTTTTATACGCTTGAGTTCGCTCTTGGGCAGAATACGCAGCAGTTTCCAACCGATGTCGAGCGTTTCGATAATGGTGCGATCGGTGGTGAAGCCCTGCGAAACGTACTGTTTTTCGAACTGTTCGGCGAACGCCGCATATAGTTTGTCGGTAGCGGTGAGCGCGGAATCGCCCAGAATCGCGGACAGTTCCTTGCACTCCTTACCCTTTGCGTAAGCCGCGAACAACTGGTTCATGGTGTCGGCGTGATCCTCGCGCGTTTTGTTTGCACCTATACCCTTATCTTTAAGACGGGACAGGCTGGGCAGAACGTCGATAGGCGGATTGATGCCTTTTTTATAAAGATCGCGCGACAAAATGATCTGACCCTCGGTGATGTAGCCGGTAAGGTCCGGAATGGGGTGCGTTTTGTCGTCTTCGGGCATGGTGAGAATGGGGATCTGCGTTATGGAGCCGGGTTTACCCTTGATTCTTCCGGCGCGCTCGTAAAGCGAGGCAAGGTCGGTGTACAGATAACCGGGGTAACCGCGGCGACCGGGCACTTCCTTTCTTGCCGCAGACACTTCGCGGAGCGCTTCGGCATAGTTGGTTATATCGGTCATGATGACCAGAACGTGCATACCTTTTTCGAACGCGAGGTATTCGGCGCAGGTGAGCGCCATACGCGGAGTCGCGATACGCTCGATTGCAGGGTCGTTTGCAAGGTTGGTGAAAAGCACGGTTCTTTCGATTGCGCCGGTACGCTTGAAGTCGTCGATAAAGTATTCGGCTTCTTCGTAAGTTATACCGATAGCGGCGAACACGACTGCGAATTTCTCGTCCGAGCCTCTTACCTTTGCCTGACGAGCAATCTGCGCTGCGAGTTCGGCGTGCGGAAGTCCGCTCATGGAGAACACGGGCAATTTCTGACCGCGGACAAGCGTATTAAGTCCGTCGATTGCGGAAATACCGGTCTGAATGAATTCGTTGGGATAGTCGCGTGCGGCAGGGTTGATAGGCTCGCCGTTGACGTTCATTATTTTGTCGGGAATTACGGGCGCGCCGCCGTCGCGTGGGCTACCCATACCGTTGAATACTCTTCCGAGCATATCTTCGGACACGGCAAGCGACAGGCTTCTGCCCAGAAATCTCGCTTTGGAAGTGGAAATTTTAAGTCCCTGAGTGTTTTCGAACAACTGAACGACCGCTTTGTCGTCCTTTACTTCGAGTACTTTGCCGCGGCGGATTTCGCCGTTTTCCTGAACGACTTCGACCAGTTCGTCGTATTTTACTCCTTCGACGCCTTCGACCAGCATAAGCGGTCCGACGACTTCTTTAATGGTTTTATATTCCTTAAACATCGCTTTCTCCTTTCATGGCAAGCGCTTTGAGTTGCTTGGTGAGCGCCTTATCTATTTCGTCGAACGCATCGAGATTGTCTTCGCTTATATACTTGGATCTTCCGATCTGCTCTTTTGCAGGGCAGGCGATTACGTCCTCTATATCGGCGTACGAATCGACAGCCTGATTGCCGAGATCGTAGAACTTTTTGATCAGCGACAGCATTTTGTGCTGTTTTACGAGCGAAGTATAGGTGTCGGTTTCGTGGAACGCGTTCTGATGCAGATAGTCCTCGCGCACCATTTTCGCCGTTTCCATGGTCATTCTGTCGCGGCTCGAGAGCGCGTCCATACCGACAAGGCGTACGATTTCGTCAAGGCTTGCTTCTTCCTGCAGAATATTCATTATAAACGCGCGTAGCGTCATGAAGTCCTCGCCCACGTTTTTATCGAACCATTCCTTCATTTTATCGGCGTACAGCGAGTAACTTATAAGCCAGTCGATTGCCGGGAAATGGCGCTTATATGCAAGTTGAGCGGACAGTCCCCAGAACACTTTGACGATTCGGAGAGTTGCCTGCGAAACGGGTTCGGACAGGTCGCCGCCGGGAGGGGATACCGCGCCGATTGCGGAAACCGAACCGGTCACGTCCTCGCTTCCGAGTACTTTTACTATACCTGCACGCTCGTAGAATTCGGCAAGTCGGGACGACAGGTACGCAGGGTAGCCTTCGTCGCCCGGCATTTCTTCCAGTCTGCCGCTCATTTCGCGCAGCGCTTCCGCCCAACGCGAAGTGGAGTCCGCCATGATTGCCACGTTGTAGCCCATGTCGCGGAAGTATTCGGCAATGGTTATACCGGTGTATATCGACGCTTCACGCGCCGCGACCGGCATATCGGAGGTGTTTGCGATAAGCACGGTACGTTTCATGAGGGGTTCGCCCGTTTTCGGGTCTTTGAGTTCGGGGAATTCGTTGAGAACGTCGGTCATTTCGTTACCGCGTTCGCCGCAGCCGACGTAGACTATTATTTCCGCGTCCGCCCACTTCGCAAGTTGGTGCTGAACGATGGTTTTTCCGCTTCCGAACGGTCCGGGAACGGCAGCCACACCGCCTTTTGCGATGGGAAACAGAGTGTCGATGACTCTCTGCCCGGTTATCATGGGCATCGAGGGCGACATCTTGGTCTTGTACGGACGAGCCTTACGGACGGGCCATTTCGTGAGCATGCAAACGTCGCTTTTGCCCTTCTCGCCGCTTACCACGGCAACCGTTTCGGTGACGTTAAAGTCGCCTTCACCGATTTTTTCGATTTTGCCTTCGACGCCTGCGGGGACGAGAATTTTGTGCGTAACTATCGCGGTTTCCTTTACTTCGCCGATAACGTCGCCGGGAACGACCGCGTCGCCGACCTTTTTACGCGGCATAAAGTGCCACTTTTTCTCGTGGTCGATACTGTTTATTTTAATTCCGCGCGTAATTCTGTCACCGTATTTTTCGACGATGCCTTCGAGCGGACGCTGAATACCGTCAAAAATGCCGCCGATAATGCCGGGAGCGAGTTCTACCGACAGCGGCGCGCCGGTGGAAACGACTTTGTCGCCAACACCCAGACCCGAGGTTTCCTCGTACACCTGAACGGACGCTCTGTCTCCGCGAAGTTCGATGACTTCGCCGATGAGTTCCTGCTCGCCCACTTTAACGACGTCGTACATTTTGACGTCGGACATATTTTCCGCCACGATAAGCGGACCGGATACTTTTACGATTGATCCTTGCATTTATTTTTCCTCTCTTCCGAACAGAACGTCCACGCCCAGCGCGCGTTCCATGCGTTGTTTAAGTTTGCCTTCCGCATAGCCGTTGGAGCCGTTTTCGCCGGGCAGCGGCACGATTACGGGATAGGCGCTTTCGTTCATTCTTTCGATAAGGTCGTCGGTTTTCTCGGCGAGATCGTCGGTGATGAAAATCACGGCGTACTCTTTTGCGAGCCGACGCAGAGTTTCGCGCGCTTTTTCGGGGCTTTCGGCAACGAACGCGTCGACGCCGGCGGCTTTGAACGCATACACGCTTTCTCCTTTTCCTATTATTGCTATTTTACCCGACATATCCTTTCCTCAGTCTTGCGGTTATTTCTTCCGCCGAAGCGCCGTTAAGGCGAAGCGACATTATCGTGCGGATATTTTTCATTTCCGCCGTTTTGTAAAGGTAGTACATTATTATCGGCGTTATGCCGCTCGTTTCGTATCTGACGTCGTCCATAACGTTCAGAGCATAGTCGTCGGCGGCTCTTTCGAATGCGAGCATAGGTTTTCCGCTTGCTTTTTCCTCGAAAGCCGTGCGAATGTAGTCATACAGCGGAGTATACGCGAAACGCAGAGTTATTTCGTGTTCGTCGCGACGATAAAGTGCCTCGAGGTCGTCGTCCGTCAGCGTACCGCCGCCCAGTATCATGGACGTCGCAACTGCGAAAGTATTGCTGCGAAGCGCTACGGAACAATTTTTCGCGTCGATTTCAAAGCGTATGATTTTTCTCAACCGAGGCGATTTGACGTAGCGCAGAAGTTCGGCGTAATAGTTACGCATGAACAGCGTGGTTACCGCGCTGCCGCTCGCTCTGCCGCTCGCATACAGTTCGGCGCCGTGTTTCATCGACTTTTTGATTCCGTCGGTGACGTCGGCGTTTCTGTCGAGCACCGCAGATTTGAGTTGTTCGAGCGAACATTTTCCGATCGGACCGTAGACGTTGCCGAGATCGCCCGAAAAACGTTCGCGCAAGGTACATTCGGCGTTGTGATAGTCGCTTTTGAGAAGGCAGAACGCGTCCGCCTGACTTCCGAATTCTCCGTCTGCGACGAAGCGCAGCAGTTTTTGTTTTTCGCGCTCGATAAGAGCCTGATATTCTTTGGGAGACTGCTCGTCGCCCGTGTAACCGTACTCTTTGAGCGTACGCAAAATCTCGTCCGGGTCGAGTTCGACCAGACGCAGCATTTTGTCGCGCGGGATGAGCGTTTTATATGCCGACGCCACCAGCCCGTTATAGTAACCGATATCGGATTTTGCCATTATTCGTTACCGTCCTCGTCGAACAGCCGCTTTGCTACATGCGCGCTTTCGGTCTGCTTGCAGAACTCTATTATTGCGCCGTAGGAACAGTCCTTGTCCGAATTTTTTCCGTACAGTATAAATCCGCCGTCGTGCGTTCCGTCCGCGGACACGGATATTTTTTTACTTTTGATTTCCGGAAGCGCGGCGACTTTATCCGCAATGCCTGCGTGACGCGCGGAGAGAACGAGTCTGTCGCCTTCTTCGGCGTTTTTGCCGATGAGCAAAGCGAAAAACTTCAACGTTTTTTCTTCGTCCGCTTTATAAAGCATGTCGAGCGCCCCGTCGAACACGGCGTCTACGACGTCGGTTTTAGCCTTGGTGATCGCCTTTTTGCGTTCGATACGGCATGCGCTCTCGTTTCTTTCGCGGATGAACGCGCATGCGCTTCTCGCTTCTTTGCGCGCGCAGGACATAATCTCGTCGCAGGTTTTTTGCGCTTCGGCGAGTTTTGCCTGTCCGTACTGTTCGGCTGCGGCGTTTATGCGAGCGGCGTCTTCGTTTGCCTTAGCGATTATCGCCTCGGTTATTCCGTTTGTGTTTTCAGCCATTCAACCTAACTCCTTCGTCGCCCGGCGCATATAAAACGCAGTCGCGGCGACGGATTTTTGCCGTTTTTAACGGCGAACGTAGTCTTTTTTTATCAGATGGTAATCATGATGCCGAGCACCAGCGACAGAATCGCATAGAACTCGATCATTGCGGGGAACAGGACGTATTTACCGCTGCCCGCAGCGTTTTTGCCGACCGCGTAGATACATGCGGCTGCGGTTTTACCTTGCAGATATGCGGAAATAAGACCGTTGAAGCCCATTGCGAGCATTGCCATGAACAGACCCCAGCCTGCGTCTACGCTGCCCAGTTTCATGACCGCGAGAACGAAGCCGTAGATACCCTGCGTTGCCGGGAGCAGCGCAAGCACGATGACTTTGGAAAATTTCTTTCCGTCCTCGGCAAGCACGCCTGCCGCAGCCGAACCGGTTTTATACAGACCGATTGCCGAACCCGCTCCGCTGAGAATCATACAGATTGCCAGCCCCATAATTCCTATTGCCTTTGCTTCCATTGTTTTAATTCCTCCGAATTTAGTTTTTGAAATAAATATGTTCGTACGAGCGACCGAACGGCGTGAAAAGTTCGCCCTCGCCCTCGTAAAAACGACCGAAAAATTCGACGTATTGCAGTCTGGAATCGTGTATAAACGCGCCCAGAAGGCTCATCGCCACGTTGAATACGTTGCCTACTATTATTACTATCACGCCGAATATCACGCCAATAGCGCCGCTCGGGAACAGCATCTGCACCGCGAGCGTGTTGGTGAATATCGACGCTATCTGCGCGCCCGACAGCATAAGTCCGTACAGTCGCGCGTAACTGAGTATGTCGGATACATAGTTTATAAGTCCGTACGCCGACGTGAATATCTTAACCACTTTCCACACGCCCTTTTCGGTTATGCCGGCGGTTAAAAGTCCCACTCCGGTGCAGCCCAGCAAAACGTACGAGGCGTAAGTCGCCGCCCGGTTATATTCCGCGGCAAGGCAGAACACCCATGCGACCAGCGAGAACAGAACGAGCGACCACACGATTCCGCCGAAAATACCTTCGACTATCTGCTTGCGGCCGAAGCACTGCACTGCTTTCATGATAAGGCTGACCGCGATGTGAATCGTGCCCAGTCCCAAGCACCACAACAGCATTGCAGGAACGTTTATGCCCATTATGCGAGCCGAAGCCGCAACCGGGTCGACGTACGCGTTATACCATTCGGCGTATTTTCCGGCTACCGACGACGGCAGAATCGAGCCGTAGTAGCCCGCGCTTCCGCGCAGCAGCGACAACCCGAGCCAACTGTCCATGAGCAGTCCGAACGCCACCGCGAAAAATCCGCCTATCGCGAACACTTTCGCCATACGATTGATCGTCGTGCCTTCCCTCTGCTTTTTTGCGAACAGGAAGCCGCCGATTATCATCATAAGTCCGTAGCCTACGTCCGCCATGATGACGCCCATGAACAGCGAGAAGAAAAATCCCATGACGCCGTTGGGGTCGAGCGCGCCGTAAGCCGGCACCGAATACATGTTGGTAACCGATTCGAAGTTCGCAACCGCTTTTTTGTTTTTCATGAGCGTCGGAGCGAACTCGTCTCGTTTTATCTCTTCGAAAGTCGCGTAGTTTGCTTTCGTCGATTCCGAAATCGCTTTTTTTACGCGCTCGGTAGCCTCGGTGGGGACATAAGCGGACAGAACGAAAACGCTTTCGGTAGTCGCGAAACCATCGTCAAGCATGTATTTTTCTTTAAGAAAGTTGTGATAATCGATGTAAATCTTGATTTTTTCGGTAAGGGGAGCAAGCGCGCACGCTCTTGCCGATACGTCGTCGCTCTCGAGGCGAAGTTTTTCCGCACGCTCGTCGAGTTCGGCTAATTTGTCGGCGGCTACGACGTCCTCTTTAATCGCGCACCGGGAGAATCCGCACGACGACAGCGCGTTTTCGGCGCGGTCTTTTTCGGGCTTGTACGCCACTACGCACACGACCGCTCCTCTTTGCGCGTTACCGATAATGCGGTACGTCGCGGTTTCGAGAGAGGCGAACTGTTCTTCGAGCGCGGTCGTTTTGTCGAACGGCACTATGCCGAGGTAAACGGCAGTACATCCGGTATCCGCGAAAGAAGCGAAACTGTCCGTAACGCACTCGTAATCGGCGTAAGTTTTTCTCGCCGCCGCCACGGAAGCCAGTTGCGAACGGTTTTCCGCCCGTTCCGACTCGATTTTTTCGGCGTCCGACAGTATTTTTTCATACTCTTCGTTCTCTTTACCCACGGCGAAAAAGGTTTCGGACGAAACGCCTATTCCGTCCTTCGCCACGCCCTCGCCTTTAAGCGTTTTGGGAGCGTCGTCGAGTTCTTTCGTGAGATATTCGAGAACGTGTTCCGCTCTTGCGATAATCGCGCTTTCGGCAGCCGCGCCCTCTTCGCCCGAGGACTGACCCCTTGGAGCGAGTTCGTACTCGTCCGACGGCGTTATCTGAACGGCTCCCGTGCGCTGCAAAGCATCGAGAACGGCGCTTTTGTCGCTTTTAAGCCCGACGAGCGTCATCCGCGACATTTCAGAAATTGCCATCTGTCACCCTCCGGTAAACTTCTTCGGACAGCAGCGCAGCCTTGTTGGCGTACTTCTTTTTCAGACTTTCACACTCGGCTTGCGTTTCGAGATCGAACTGCTTTTTATAAGTCTCGCTTTCCCGTTCGGCTGCGGTGAGTTGAGCCTCTTTGTAGTTTTTCGCTTCCGCTTTCGCGTTCGCTACCTGCTCTGCTGCAAGAGCGTCGGATTTGGCGCGCTCTGCGTCGGACGACTGCTCCGCGGAAGCCTTGATTTCTTCGGCTTGTTGTTCCGCGCTGCGGACTTTAGATAAAATCTCTTCAATCATTGCTACTACTCCGATAAAAAAATCGCAATCGGTTTCATTTACAAAAAAAGTCACGATTGCCGCCCGTGCGACGGTCGTGACGAACGAAACAGACGTTCGCCGCGTTTCCGCTGCGGCTACGGTAATTGTGACAGACTCCACCGATATTTTTTTGTACTTCATTATTATATAACGGTTTTACCGTTTTGTCAAACGTTTTAAGCCATTTTACTCACGACTTTCCCGTTTTACGCCGTCTATCGGACAGTTTGCGCAAAACAGTGCGATATTAGTCGTTTTGGCAAGAATTGTCTTTTATTTCCGAATCGGGCAGGACGGTCGAAGCCGCTTCTTCCGTGCTTGTTTCTTCGTCTGCGGCGACCTCGTCACGGCGTTTTTTGACTTCCGAAAGTGCTTTCGAATAGGCGATGACGTACAAAACGAACGACGTTACCATGAGCGCGTACGCCACTACTGCTTTGGCAACCAGAACGCTTCCGGGGGCGTTGCGGAACACAATCATGACCAGAATGGTCTCATAAAGATAAACCGTATTGAGTTTTCCGAACCATTTCGCGCCTTTCACTTCGCCCGTTTTACGCACCACTATCCAGCCGAGTATAGCCTTGCTCACCTCGAACAGGGCGAACGAAACGACGAGCGGCAACAAGAATTTGTATGTAAACGACAGCGCGAGGATAAGCACTCCCTCGGTGAGTTTATCGGCAAGCGGATCGAGCATTTTGCCGAGGTCGGACACCATTCCGAACTTTCTCGCTATTATTCCGTCGGCGATGTCGGTGAGCGCGGACGCAACCACCAACACGGCGGAAGCGATATAATCGTGCAACTTGAAATACTCATAGCATATAAACGGTATGAGTGCCAGCCTGACAAGACTTAAAAGGTTGGGGATGGTCATAACGTTATTTTTAGTAAACAGTTTTCTTTTCATGCGAACTCCTCGTTTGCCGCAACATATTTTACCTTTTTTATTTGCTTTTGTCAACGAAATGCCCGAACGTTTTCGTCAAAACAACCGTTTTTTCGTCAAAATAACGTCGCAATCGTACTTTTCGGCGCGTTTTTGCTCGCTTTCTGTAAGAAAATGTGCTATAATCGTTGCACCGCGTGTTCGCGGAATACTTTCTTTCGGATAAATTCATGAACAACCCGTTTTCACTTCGCAAAATGACCGCCTCGGACAAAGCCGAGTTTATCTCCATGAGCCGCGACTTCTATTCTTCCGACGCAGTGTTTGCTCCGGTACCCGAATACTTTCACGAGCAAGCCTTCGACGAGATTATAAACGGCTCGCCCTACGCCGACTGTCTGTTTTTCGTAAACGACGGAAAGGTCGCGGGCTATGCGCTTATGGCGTTTACCTATTCTCGTGAAGCCGGCGGAAAATGCGTCTGGGCGGACGAACTTTATATTAAGCCCGAATACCGCGGCTCGGGCGCGGCTAAATACTTTTTCTCTATGCTCCCCTCGCTCTATCCGGCAGCGCGGTACCGTCTCGAAGTCGAACCCGACAACGTCCGCGCGAAAAAACTGTACGCGTCGCAAGGCTTTAACGCTCTTCCGTACGAGCAAATGAAAAAAGGCGACTGATTCCGCCGCCACAGATTTTGTTTTAATCTCAAAAACATCGAACAAAAGACGCCCGAACATCCCTTTTGAGCGCCTTTTATTTATTTTACGTTATTATACTCGATTATTACATAAATTTGGGTTTTAACTACTTAATTTTCGAATGTTCAACGTCAACGAAGGAGTATTCGATGCGGCGCTGTAGTTTGAAATAATCATCAGATAACGTTTATTCGCTTTCAATGTCACCCTAAGCAAAGCCTGTGCATCGCCGCCATTGTCGTCGTCATACCAACACGGAATCGTTTTTTCGGGGTCTATCAGATAGAAGTACGTATTAATATGAGTACTGCCGACAAATCCCGTCCTGAATTCATATCTTCCGTCGACTTTCGGTATAAACGTTTCTATGCGCGTAGCATATATCATCGGAGGAAATGTCGCACTGCATTCCGTATCCGTTGTCATGTTGGATATTGCCTCGTACTTATCATACACGATCGACGCCGGAGTTACGCCTATTTTTACTTTGCCGGATGCCGAACTATTGTATGGTTCGACTCTTAAATAGTACGGCTTACTTGCTTCGACGTTGTAGTAAAAGAACGAATTCAACCCATACCCCTTATCATCATCCTGTATCAGCAAATTATAATTCGAATCGTACAGTGACATTTTTACGTCCAACGTTCCGAACGTCTGGAACAATTGTCGTCCCGAACTGATAAAAACGGTGTAAAAATCTTTATACGCATATCCGTTTTGCGGAAACGTGGCGGTTATTTCATAGTAACGGTCACTGGAATTCATACCGATAAACGCATCCGTTCTATGTCCGCACAAAAAGCATTTAAACTCTTTACCATATTGAACATATCTGTGGAGATGATTGATGTTGAGCGAAAGATAACTCTGACACCACATGGAATTTACCCACACATCTAAATATGTAACACGATTTGGGTTCCCATTTTCATCATAAGTAATCTTATTCTCATCCCATCCAAAATGAGTTATATATCCGAAATATCTGTCTGTCGAATTCGGATACCAATAATAATTATACCCATACGCAATCAAAGCGTGGTCTGTTCCCCCTAAAAACTCTTGCATAGACAAAAGTACAGGTTTGCCGGAATCAAGTATCGGAATAACTAAATTCGAATCAACTGCATATAAACCGTTAAAACGCATATCAATCGAATAATCGATGTTTCCGTTTGCCGCCTCTGTTAAAATTTCATTAATGCCGCTTTTTATTCTAAATATAGAAGCGTGTGCCGGGATTTTTGAAACCACATAACTAAAATAACTGTTTTCGTCGTCACTGCCATCTTCATAAATCCCTCTTGTGCCCAACGTTGACCAATCCATTTTCATCGGATCGTTGCAATAATTGGGATTCTTCTCCGCTTCGTTCGTACTGTTACCGTTCAGATATTTATTGTCTATTATTCGCCTATCCGAATAGTAATTGTGATAACTCAATAATAATTGAGCAGCAATCGCACTACATGTTCCTGTTTCATTTTTACCGTGTCTTGGATTGAGCAGAAAATATCTGTAATTAGGGATAAAAGTACCGTTTTTCATGTGAATTAAATTGTCTCGATCATATGGCGGCGACGATGAATTAATAAGCGCACCACCCTCGGACGATTCCGATATTTTCTGCGGAGCTTGTGAGATATTGTTTTGCAGCATAGAATAATCAAATTTAATATCCTGCTTTTCTTTACGATTATTATAATTATATTTTAGCATTCCGCGAATATCCGAAGCATAGGTGCTTGCTTCCGATTCGGATATATAGAACTGATTGTTAGACCTGGCATCAACAAAGTAATTGCTCTTCTTGTAGTAATAACTACCGGGACCGCCATAATATTTGTAAGACATTATTTCCGGATAATGAAGTTTTCCTGTCGGAGAAAACTCCAACAATTCCATCGTTTCCTTTAAAAATACCGCATATCCGGTGTTTTCGAATTCGATATACACATAATCAGGCGACTGATCGAAGTTATATAAAAATTCGCCGTGCGCAACTTCAATATCTCCGAATAAATCGGTTATTACTTTTTCAATCGGGTAATTTGTCGTTTCAATCGGGTTGATTTTTTCCGTCGAAAGCGAAACTTCGTCTGTTGTCTCGCTTTGAGCAAAGGCTGTAATCGGCATATAATTAACGCCGACCGCAAGTAATAATACAAAAGCAAAAGCAATAAAATAATATTTAATTAATGAATACAGTGTTTTCGTGTTGTTTTTGTCAATCATAATTTTTAATCTCCTTTGTTTTAATCTCAAAAATAACATGAATCAACCTTTTTCTTACTATTGTCTACTTTTTCCAAAAATACGGACTCACCTCCTTAAACGTTACCTCGGTTATCTCTGTTCCTTCAACCTTTAATGCAAAATATCTTATGTACGGACTACATGCACTATTACGAGAAACAAGAATAGAATAAATTTGATCCCATAACGACATATCGTGTTTGTAATACACTATTAGTTTTTCTCCGTCGACCACAACTTCATCAGCGGTATAACTCCAACTACGTTGAATATCCAAAAACGCATATACTATAAGCGTTTCTTTGGAAAAATCGACCAAATACGTTTCATTGGTAAAAATCGAATCATACGTCTGCTTGTCGTGGATAAAATACGTTCTCTCTACGGACGATTCTTTCGAGGCTGCCAATTCATCTTCCGCTATAAACGTTTCGGTTACATCGGTTTTCGGAACGTTATACAATCTCACGCTATATTTCCGTTTATCCGAGCAGCCCGAAAACGAGCATGCAAATGCAATTACGGCAAGGAAAAATGCGGTTAGTCTTAATTTTTTCATTATCGTACCTCCTTAAATTTATTTACACGTTTACCACAAAATCAATTTCACATCGGCTTAACCCTCCTTATCGTTTGCTCCCTCAATTTTACTTACTTCTTTTACCAAAAATACGGACTCACCTCCTTAAATGTTACCTCGGTTATATCGGTCTTTTCGATTTTTAATGCAAAATATCTTATATTCGGTCGGCTAGAATAAAATCCACGATCAAAAATTTGTTCCCACAAAGAAACGTCAAACTTGTAATCGATATTCAATTTTTTGCCGTCAACGACCGCTTTATCCAATTTATAATTATATCCCATATAATTATCCAAAAACGCATACACTATAAGCGTATCTTTGGAAAAATCAACCAAATACGTTTCATCTGGAAAAATCGAATCATACGTCTGCTTGTCGTGGATAAAATACGTTCTCTCTACGGACGATTCTTTCGAGGCTGCCAATTCATCTTCCGCTATAAACGTTTCACTCACATCCGTTTTCGGAACGTTATACAATCTTACGTTGTATTTCCGTTTATCCGAGCAACCCGAAAACGAACATGCAAGCGCAATCAACGCAAGGAACAGTGCGGTTAGTCTTAATTTTTTCATTATCGTACCTCCTTAACGTCTTTTATCTATAAATTCTACTTCGCTTATATCTGTTTTTTCGATCTTTACAACCAAATACGCCGGACTGGTCATTACTGAGTCTGCAACACCATCCCTATGTTTCTCTTCTTTAAATGCTATGCTTACCCGATCATCCTTAACAGTTACTTTATCGAGTAAGACTTTTCGCGCATTTGTTTTTACGATGATATGCAATATTATCGTCTCCTTATCGAAATCGACCAGTAAGGACTCATCGGTAAAAATATTATCATACGTTTCTTTATCTCGAATAATAAACGTTCGTTCATTCGGCTCGTCATCATAGTAAATATAAGATGGAATATCTTCACCTTCACTGTAATTTTCATCCCGATAATATGCGCAGACTTTATTTTCTTTTTCAAACTCGGGACGAATTAAATAGTTTAGGATCATATCCAATCTCACGTTATATTTCCGTTTATCAGAGCAACCCGAAAACGAGCAAGCAATCGCAATCAACGCAAGGAACAGGGCGGTTAGTCTTAATTTTTTCATTTTTAATACCTCCTTACTTAAATAACACTTTTCGAGTGCATTTTGTCCACGCTTTTCTCAAAAAATCGCAAAAAAATTCAGATTTTTCAGATTTTTCATTGCGTTCTATAAAAAAACGACGTACGGAAAGGCGGGCAAAAATCCCGAGTCCGTGCGCCGTTTAAGCATTCCGACTAAAAAATTCGGCTTTTTTGAAGTCGTATTGTCTTAAAACGCTTTGTAGGTCGGTCGGACGAGTACGGTTTCTGCAAGAAAAGCCTTTCTTTTCTTCGGTTATATTATATCATAAGGTTTTAGTAAAGTCAATAGCGACTATAAAAAATTTTTAATCGGTCAAATTTTATCAGAATTGACGCAAAGCGATTATTTTTCGTAAATATCGCGGAATTTCTTTGCTTTTTCGAGCGCGAGCGACAGGTAGCCGTCCACGCCGAGAGAAGCGTAACGGTCGTGCGTGTGACGGTCGGGGCGGTTCTTGCTTATGAGTTCGAACGTAAGCGGTCCCGAGAACGGCGTTTTTTTGATGCGGTTTGCGATGCCGTTCCAGTCGGCGACGCCGTCGAAGGGCATCATGTGCGAGTCGTCGAGCCAGGTGAGTTTGTCGCCCGTCATACCCATATTGTCGTTTAAGTGCGTAGCGATGAGTTTGTCGCCGTACTTGCCGATAAGGTCGTGGCTGAAATCGTAGCACATTTCGTGACCGGTGTCTATGCAAAATCCGAGTGCGGGATGATCGTGGAGATCTGTCATGATTCTGTCGAGATAGCATTCGCCTTCGGTGTTTTCCACGGCGATTTTAATGCCCAGCGATTGCGCTTCGTCCAGAAGTTTTCCGTATCTGTCCACGCCGATTGCGGTGGGCGTGCATCTTTCCATACCTATTATCGCGTGCATGATCACGAGATTGACGCCTGCTTCGGCGCTGTCTTGCAGGCAACGGGTCTGACGAGCGACTTCCTCGTCGCCGCGAGCGTCCTCTTCCCACATATGATGGCTGTTCCCGAACGGCGCGTGTATCGACTGATAGATAAGTCCGTCCGCCTTAATTCTGTCCGCGAGGTATTTATTGCCTTTTTTATCGTTCCAGCCGGTGAAAACTCCGTCCCAGCCGACTGCCGCCATGCGGTCGATGAGTTCGAGTTCGTCTACGTCCAGTCCGAGATCGGTGTTGAGTACTAATTTTTTCATAATCATAAGCCCCTTGCGCTTTCGTTTGCGCTTTGATATGGTAAAATTGTAGCACTTTCGCGCACGCAAGTCAAGTTTACGACGCGAAACGAGCGAATTTTGGTTGCATTTTTATCGTAAGCGGTGTATAATATTCACAAAGAAAACGGAGGTACTTTCTATGTACGCAAAGAATATATGGAACGGCATTACCGAAGAGAAGAAAAAGAATATCTTCGATTTCGCCGAAGATTACAAAAACTTCCTCACCGCGTCCAAGACCGAACGTCTTGCCGTCCGCGAGGCCGTCAAAGCCGCCGAAGCCAAAGGCTTTAAAAACGTCGAAACGGTCGATTCCGTCAAGCCCGGCGACAAACTTTACGAAGTAAACAAGAACAAAAACGTCGTTTTGTACGTTATCGGCGAAAAACCGATCACCGAAGGACTGCGCGTTCTGGGCGCTCATATCGACTCGCCCCGTCTCGACCTTAAACAGAATCCCCTGTACGAGTCCAACGGCTTTGCTCTTTTAGACACGCACTACTACGGCGGCGTAAAGAAATATCAGTACGTCACCATTCCGCTTGCTCTGCACGGCGTAATCTGCAAAAAGGACGGCTCGACCGCATACGTCAATATCGGCGAGGACGAAGGCGATCCGATCGTAGGTATCAGCGACCTTCTCATTCACCTTTCGCAGGAACAATTGCAGAAAACCGGCGATAAAATCATCGGCGGCGAACAACTCGACGTCACCGTCGGTTCCATTCCGCTCGAAGGCGAAGAAAAAGACGCGGTTAAGGCGAACGTTTTAAAACTGCTCAAAGACAAATACGGCGTCGAAGAGGAAGATTTCCTGTCCGCCGAAATCGAAGTGGTTCCGGCAGGCAAAACGCGCGACTACGGTCTTGACAGAAGCATGATTGCCGGCTACGGTCACGACGACAGAGTGTGCGCATACACTTCTCTCCGCGCCATTCTCGACGCTAAGCCCGGCAAGTACACCTACTGCTGTATTCTCGTAGATAAAGAAGAAATCGGCAGCGTCGGCGCAACCGGCGCACACAGCCTGTTCTTCGAAAACTCGGTTGCAGACCTGCTCGCAAAACAGGGCTACGACAATTACATCGCGCTTAAAAAGGCGTTCACCAACACCAAAATGCTGTCCAGCGACGTCAGCGCGGGCTTCGACCCCCTCTTCCCCGAGGTCAACGACACCAAAAACGCCGCATACCTCAACAACGGTATCGTGTTCAACAAATACACAGGCGCTCGCGGCAAGTCCGGCTCCAACGACGCTATGCCCGAATTCATGGCGGAGATCAGAAACGCTCTCGATAAAGAGGACATTCATTTCCAGACCGCGGAACTGGGCAAAGTCGATCAGGGCGGCGGCGGAACCATCGCTTACATTCTCGGCAACTACAACATGAACGTCATCGACGCAGGCATCGCCGTTCTCAACATGCACGCGCCCATGGAAATCGTCGCAAAAGCCGACGTGTACGAAACCTACCTCGCTTACATGGCGTTCCTTGCCATCGAATAGTTTTTCGCTTGCAGATAAATACAGTATAAAGTTAAAGCCACACCCGTTCTTTCCGGCTCGGACGTGGCTTTTTACATACAATAAAAAACGACCGTCGCCCGTATAAGTTATGCAAAAACGCATTCATAATCGGACAAACGGTCGTTTTTTATTTAGTTTTCAGTCTTTTGTCTCCGGAAATCAAGCAGCGGCAAACTTCTTTATCATAAGCGCGACAAAAGCAAACGGAATTAACAGCAAAACTTCGGTTCCGCAACTTTCGCAACCCTTACTTTGCTCGGGAGCAACATACTCGGTTATGTTACGTTTTTCGACATGCGTACTGTCGTTTTTGCAAATATACAGATCATATCCGTCCGCGTCCGGCGACGGAGCTACGGTTTCTTTAAATTCGAAATCGTGTCCTTTTGCCGGAATAATTTTCTGCTCGGTAATGATTATACCGCATCGTGCGCATTTTACGCCTTGAGTCAGTCCGCTCTCGGTACAGGTGGGCTGAACCGCGTCGAGAACATGCTCGTCGTGTCCGAGCGCTTTAACAGCACGCGATTCTGTTTGGTCGCACCACTTGCACTTTGCCGTTTCGGTACCGTCGGCAGTACAGGTAGGTTCGAGCGTTACCGTGAAATCACCGAACGAATGGCCGACAACGTCGGTATAGTTATCCTTAAACGTTTTACCGCATGTTTTGCAAGTATGAAGAGTATATCCCTTTTCACTGCATGTAGGTTGGACTACACTGCTATCGTATTCGTGAACATGCTCGACATAGCGCGGAGCGTCGGTGTATTTCGCGCCCTCGCAATAGGACAGAGTATCTGCTTCGCCATAAACTTCGAGTCCGGCAACCGAAACGAATTTTGCTGTTCCTCCGGGATTGCCGATAAGGCGAATCGCATCGCCGTCGACCTTTTCGAATTTGAAAATAAAAATATCAAAACCTACTCCGTCGCCTTCCGCAGACGCGTTGTATCCGGGATCGCCGGTCATTACAACGTCCTTCCAGACGCCGTTTTTACGCACCTGTATTTTCGGATTTTCGCAAAACCAGCCGCCGTTATTAAACACGCCGCCTTCCTGAAACGCCACTTTCGAGAAATACAGTTGTTCTTTGAACGCATAACCTATGTAAAATTCATTGCTGAGCGCTCCACTGTACGAATCGTAAACCGCCGCGGTGTTGCTGTTGTATCCGCCGATTATTCCGCCTTTATAAACCACTTCGCTTTTTATCGCGTCGAGATCTTTAGCCCCGCCGCCAGTCGGATACGGAACGCTTGTAATAACGCTGCCCGCTTTTGCGAGGTTGCAATATTTATTGAATGTTTGCTTACTTGTTTCGACTTCGAAGTAATCGATTGCCACCCATTTATCCTCGGACGATACTACGATCTTTATATCGTGATAATCGATTTCAAGTCCGTTGATCCGGCAAAGAAGCTGCCTTGCGAGAAAAGAATTACCCTCAGCGTCAACGCTTGCTTTCTTTTCATTATCGATATAAACGTCAAAGTTTCCTCCTTCCGGCAAACGATCGCCGTACACTGCTATTCCCGAACCGTAAAAGCGCATTGTGTACGAGCTTCCTTTGCTCATACTGCCGAGAACGCAGTTTTTCGAAGCGTTTTCTTCGGACATTATCTCGAAACCTTCCGAAATGTGACCGTCGACATCGGATTCTATCGTAACAACGTATTCCGGTAAATTTCCCGCCGACGCCGTAATACCGGCAGGCAACACCGTCATCAGCGTAAGCGTTACCGCTACGATTAACGCCAAGACAAGTTTAAATAATTTTTTCATGTCTTCTCCTCCTTTAAGCATAAACTTCGAGTTCGGCGCATGAAACAAGTTTCTGACTGCCGCCCGGAGTTCCTATTATTCTTATTCCCGTTCCTTTTTCGGCGTTTTTCAGAGTGAACGTGTACCATTCGCCAAACTGTCCGAATGCAAAAACATCGTTTGCGTCGGGATACTCTTTATCGAGGGTGAAATCGACGCCGATCCAATCGTCTCCGCGCTTTACTTCTACCCGCAGACTGCCGTTTGCAAACCAACCACCGCCTTGCCAGTGGCCGCCTTCCTGCCATTTGAGCTTTTTGAAGGCGTATTCTCTGTCAAACGTATATCCGAAAAAGTCCTCATACGTTTTATCGATAAGATTTCCGTTGGCGTCAAACCCGAGAAAAGTATCATATTGTTGTTTAAGATTACCGAAATCGGTGAAATACAATCCGTCGTTGATAACCGAAAGACTCCTGTTTCCGCCGCTCTGAGCGCCCGGAACAGGCACCGAACAAATTGCGGCAACGCCCGTCGTTCTTGCCAGATTAACCGTCGAGCCGTTTTGCTCGATCCATTCCTCTTCGGTACACTCGACGTTTATGTAATCGATTGTGTGTTGTTTTCCGGCTTCTTTCGCCACAAGCTTCAAAACGTGTTCGCCTTCGTCGAGATTTCGTATTTTGAATATTGTCTGTCCGCCGACAACGCTTATTATTTTTCCGTTCACGCCGGACGCGGGATCGCATTTAAGCGTTTGTTCCCCATATGATTTCCCGTCTACAAAACATTCTACCGTTCCGCCGTTTTTGCTTAAAAGAGCAAGTACTTCCACACTCTTTCCGCTGAATACGTATTCGAGCGACGCCCCGGCTTTGCTTGCCGAGAACGATTTTTTGTAGTGCAGGTTTTCATTATAGACTTTTGAAAATCCGTCGCTCGTCCAGCCGTCTTCGAGCAAGCCGACTTTCTTGACATATTTGCTCGTATTGTATTCAACCGGAACAAACGGTCCGTCGACAACGGTGTATTTATCGTCGCCGATTACTCCTCCGAGATCGGCTATTACGGTTTCGGCATGACTCTGTATTCTTTCGGTGATTTCTTCAAGCGTAGAATCCGTAAGTCCGGGTCGGCGCGTATTCAGGTAATAGTTTCCGTTCTTAGCAAGAAAGTCTTCGGGCAGACCGTCATAACCTTTGATCATGCCCGCAATAGTAAGCGCTGTTGCGGCGTTGCAGTCGTTATCCCAGCCCGCAAGAACGGAAATTCTTCCCGTTTCTTTTATATCGCCGCCGCCGAACAAAAGCGACATTATGGTTGCGCAGAAATTGGTTCTTGCGTCAACCGCCGAGCCGTTTCTGTAAATGTCGTCGCATATTGCTTTTCTTACCGTGCGCCATGCCTCTTTATCCGTTTCATATGCCTGTTTGTTCGCCTTGTACAGTTCGAGAACATAATTGGCGTCGGAAACGGTCAATGCGGCTTCGGCGTCCGAATACACCATTATACAACGATTTACTTCGCCGATGATTTTTTCGATATCGCTTTCCACAAACGACAGAGAACACATCATAGCGTAGTAGCAGGCATTTTCGACAGCAACTCCGTCGCCTACGGATTTAAGCCACCATTTGGTTCTGTCGTATGTGTTGCGAAGCATACCCGGTGCTATCATTCCGAACAGTTCGCACTCTATCTGAGCGTCGATTGCGTTCCAGTTACCGTTATACTCTTTTGACCCTGTATACGGCGGCATCAGCCCCGCACTCATAAGGTTGCGGGCGGTCAGATTTCCGCACCATATATAATCCTGACAATGCGTTTCCCATTCCTGCCTGAAATCTTCGTATGCGACGCCGTTCACGCCGTAAACGTCCATCATGTGCAGGAAAGTATACTCGACGTTGGTATCGTCGTCGGTGCAATATCCCTTACCGATGTTCCATTTTA
Source organism: uncultured Clostridia bacterium (assembly GCA_934229275.1). Taxonomy (GTDB): domain Bacteria; phylum Bacillota; class Clostridia; order Christensenellales; family Pumilibacteraceae; genus Neoclostridium. The sequence goes on from CAKQDN010000002.1 coordinate 77,054, forward strand.
TTTCGGTTGCGGGATTGGGACGATCGTTGAATTGACACTCTGTGTCAAGCCCGGCGTAAATACCCCAGTTGGCTCCTACCCAACCTCCGAGCACTTTATCGGAATACATATCTTTGCCTATTTCAATCGACCGCGATACGTCTTCACCAACCGTAATTTTCCCGCCTGCGAAAACGTCGTCAAATCCTTTTACGTCCGAAAGCGAATATTCGGACCACGGAACGGCTTCAGCTTTTACGCCGAAGCTGTGTTCGCCTTTTTCGATTTTTTCGATTACGGGAGATTCAACGCTCTGTCCGTCGAAAAGATAGGTGTACTTGATTTTAAATCCGCTTGTTTCGATTGAAACATAATCTTCAAGATTTATCGTTTCGCCTTCGTTCGCAGTTATATCGGAAACGGTAATCACGGGTGCCATTATGTAATCGACTTTTGCGCCGGGCGTTGCAGAAAGCAGTTGCCTGTTGCTTGTGTTCATAAAGCGTTGCCAGAAAGACGCCCAGAACGCTTCGCCGCATTTAAATGCATGGTTGTTTTCGTCGTAAGCGGAACCGATGTCGAGAGAATCCGCTACATATTCGCCGTTTTTAGTGGTATATGTAAGAATATAATAATCCGAATTGAAGTAGCTTCCGCTGTCATCGGCGGTAATCTCAAATTTTATTTTATCTTTACCTTTAACGAAATCAAGCGGAATATCGTGTTTTACGTCTCCGTCTTTACCCGACCATGTGCCTATTGTTTCGCCGTCGATTTTCACGACAGCCGAAGCGTGTGAATTTGCCTCCGCACGTCTGTACATAGTAACTGCCGAAGCTTCCGCCACGCCTGACGGCAAACTCATCACGAATTCGTGCGTCTGACCGTTGTTAAACGCTTTACCCGTTCCTATAACGTTGGAGCCTTTCCACTGCTCGCGGATAACAGAACCGTAAATTTCGTCGGGCGCGGACGAAAGGTTTATACCGTTGACTTCGAGCGCGACGTTTTTTGAAATAACGCCCACCGAACCGTTTGCAAAAAACTTGTTGAGTTGAACGTGCGCATGCCAGCCGCCGATAATTATCGCCACAACGTCGCCTTTGACAACAATTCTGATATCGCGACGAGCAAATCCTCTGCTCCAACCGGCAGACCAATAGCCTTCCTTTTCGAAAACACCGTTGAAATAATTGCCTATGCACACCTGCAATTCTTCGTACTGGTCGTATTCGAAACCGATCAGCATACCGCTTAATCCGCCAGTAAGACCGTCTCCGGCTTGGTTTTTCGCGCGGATCAGAACGCCTACTTCATTGTTCGGCTGACCTTTCTGCTCGTCCAGAATCTCATAGCTCAGATCCAGTGTAAAATCGGTAAAATCGTCGACTTTACTCAAAATCATTGCCTCGCCCGATGCAGAAAATCTGTACCCGGAATCGAGTGCCATTCCGCTGTCGCCGAGAACATCGAACCTGTCGACAAATGTCGTTTTAGCCGAAAATTCTTCAACCGGAGTAGGCTCGGCGGCTTTTACGCCGGGAATTGTACCGAACGCAAGTCCTGCTCCCGCGACAAAAGCGGCAAGCAGTAAAGAAATTAAAATCTTTTTTTTCATTTTTTCCTCCCGTTTTTTATTTATTCAACGCCTCAAATCTCTTTGCGACGTCGTTTAAGGACAATTGCGGATACCCCTTAAGGTATGTGAGAACTTTGTCGTTAAAATTTTTATACCAATACTGCGGAATGTTTTGCGCGCCCAAACACGCCCCGGCTATAGAACCGGCTGTCGCCCCGGTACAATCGTTGTCCAGTCCTATTGCTACCGTATTTGAAATTATTGCCGTAAAATCGCTACCTCCCAGCATTAGCCCGAATGTCAATGCGCACATGTTGTTTATAGTGTGAACGCAATTCATATCAGCGAATTTTTTGTCCAGCAACTCTCTTGCATGCAAATAATCTTTAATTTTTCCCTCATATGACAGTGCCCAGTCAAGAGCGAGGTCAAGTTCGCAGCCGATCGGGATGAACTTTTTACCGATTTTTATCGCGTCGAGAGGCTTTTTCGAGGTAAATGCCGCCGACACAGCCGCAGCGCACAACATCTCGCCGTATATTCCGTTTTTACGGTGCGTCAGATATGCGTCGTTGTAACACAGCCTCGCCGCTTTTCCGGGAAAACCGGCGCATGCGTATCCGAATGCATCCGCTCTTATTGCCGCGCCTATCCATTCCACATAATCGTTGAAATCTGCCGCATGCATAGGTTCGGTTCCTTCTTTAAGCTGTTTAAGCGCTTCGTCCTCCGCCGTGCATGCGTAGGGAAGAATATCGAGCCACAGCTTTCCGACGTCGTCCACCGTATAGTTTTCTCCGTATTTTTCAAGCAGCAGCAAATTGAGAATTGTATACGTAATATCGTCGTCTACGGCAACGCAAGTCATTCCGCCTTTTGTGTACTCGGTTCGCTTGCTGATTCCGTACTGTATTCCGTCCGGATTATCGACGTTTGTCCAGTAATCGGTCGGAGGAAACGAGGTTCCGTTTTTCCCTGCAAGTTCCGTCATATTTTCTATACTGTGATTTTCTACCGGAACGCCCAACAAACACCCGGCGAACCTTCCGTTTAACGCACCCGTCATTTTATCCGCCAGGTTTGCCGGTTTTCTCCCCAGACAATCCTTGCGCCTGCACTGCCCGATTATATCTTTCAGTTGGTTCCGCACATTATCATTTTCCATATAATAAATCTCCCGCAAAAAATATCTAAATGCCTGTTGACATTTGTTTTTTTATATTGTAAAATAAAAACATGAAAAAATCAAAGCAGAAAAACGATATTACTATGCAGAATCCGTCAATTTCGCGTTCGGAAGATTATCGCGTTTTCACTCCCGAACAATTTGCCTACCCGATAGGCAGCGATTGGACCAATGTCCCGGACACGCGGTTTTTGTTTATGCACACACATAATTTTCTCGAACTGGGTTATCTTGAAAAGGGCAGCGGCGTTTTCAACATCGACGACAAGGTCATTCCGGTTTCGGCTCCGTGCGTTTCTATAATATATCCCGGGCAGCCGCATAGCGCGCAAAGCTCTCCCCACAATCCGGCGCTGTGGCACTTTCTGTATATAGACGCAGGCAGCGTTCTTGTTCACATCGACCCTACGCTTGTAAAATCCCTGCGCTGCTCTTCTTTCCGTAATTATCGTTTCGATAACATTATTCCGGAAAAGAAAAACGCACTTTTGTTTTTATCCGCACGGGAAGTTATAAACGCCTGCGCCCTGACCCCCGCTCATTTCCGCAAGAAAGTAGAAGCTCAGCTGCTTTCGACATTGGTTTTACATTCGGAAACGTTTGAACGAACGGACGACAGCGATCATTTCGACGATGTCGTTTATTCCAGAATAGCCAAAGCGGTTGAATACATAAACGCCCACTTCTCCGAGCCGATTTCCGTCAGATATCTCGCAAAACTGTGTTTTATGAGCGAATCGTCTCTTTTGCGCGCTTTCAAGTCCATGTCGGGATTAAGTCCGGAAAATTTTATACACAAAGTCCGCATAAGCATAGCTTGCTCGCGCCTTCAGGATAAAAAAGAAAAGATAATCGATATCGCATACGATTGCGGATATCAATCTCTTTCCAGTTTCAACCGTCAGTTTATTAAAGCTTTCGGTGTATCTCCGTCAAAATGGCGGACAAATATCGATTGACTTTCGTAGAGTTTCCGGAACGCAAAATTCTAAAAAAAAGAAGGTAGTTTTTGCTTCCTTCTCATAAGGATGAATTATGAGAAACAGAAGCAATCGGGCGGGAAGGACGAACAGTTTCGGCTGTTCGTCCTTTTCGTTTTGCGAAAGGCTCTGTGAATCTGAATAACTTGCTCAGAGCCGTTTGGCTTTCAGACCATGTTATAACCGGATCGTTGAAATCGGTTTCAGATGTGCATCCGGATATTCCGCTGTTATTGCGGAGATGGCTTTGTCCCGACAATGATCGACTCTTTCCGATTCACTGTCCGGCATGGAGCCGATGTGCGTGAAGTAAATGTCGATCCGTTGCTCACCCTCGTTTTTCTTTCGTGACGGGCGCTCGTGAATCACGATTTTGCTGATGAATGTCCGAAGGATCTCGGGTGTCAGCTCCCGTATATCCGTATACTTGCGTGCGAGCGACACAAACCTTTCCACATTGACTGCTGTGGATTTAAGCTGTTCAATTTCGACTTTGAGTTGTTCCAATCGTTCGACAGTCGTTTTCTGTTCGGCGTTATAGCCATCAGACAGCATCCGGAACTGCTCA
>CAKQDN010000003.1 GCA_934229275.1 uncultured Clostridia bacterium
GTTTTTCGGGCTTTTGCGTAGGGTGCGGCGTATTCTCGGGCATGGACCAGTACGGAACGGTTACGTCGTCCCAGAAGTTGGACGGGCAGGTGTAGCGGTACTTTTCGCCGTTTTCTTCCTTCCAGTCTTTGGGTACGCCGTCCTTGCGGTACGGAGCGACGACCTTTTTGCGCTGTTTTACCGCTTCGACGTCGAAATAGTAGTCTTTCCCGACCGAAGCGAACCACACGTCCTCGGCTGCGTTTTTCCAGTTTTTAAGCGAGCCTCTGCCCTTTTCGCGCTGCCACGTTATGCGGTTGCGAACGGTCATGTAGTCGGCGAGAACCGCGCCTATCGTGAGCGACGAAAACCAGTCGCAGCACACATACACCGACGCGTCTTTTTTGAGAAGCGGCAGCGTTTTTTCCAGCCATGCGCGCGTGTAGCGTTCGTACTCGGAAAGCGACCTGCGCGAGAAACGCTCCTCGCCGAATATTTTGTTCATATTGTACGGCGGATCGGCGATCATAAGATCGACAGACTGCGGCGGAATATCGTCCATGACTTCCATGCAGTCGCCGTTTATAACGCTGTCGTCCGACACGTACGAGCGAGGACACAGCGCAAGATATTTCCGCTCCCGTTCCTCGCTAAGCGTTATCGTTTTGTTTTTTTCGGACTTCATCTGCCGTTATTCGACCTCGTCGGGACTATCCGGGTTCACGGTTTCTCCCTCTTCGGGCGTTTCGTTTTCCTCTCCGGTTTGTCCGGGAATCGCGACGCTTTCGGGAGCCGGATTTTCGGCAAGGTCGGGCGTCTTCTCAGCCTCGGCTTCGACCTCTTCTTCGTGAGCGGCAACGGCGACGCACACCACTCTTCCGTCCTCTTTAAGGCGCATTATGCGAACGCCTTTGGTCGAGCGGGAAATGCGCGAAATTTCGCTTGCCGGCATGCGGATAATGATACCCGTGTTGGCGATAAGCATGACGTCGTCGCCGGGATCGACCAGTTTGAGGTTGACTATTCTGCCGGTTTCGTCGCTGAATTTACCCGCTTTGCTGCCCTTTCCGGCGCGCGACTGAACGCGGTATTCGGTGATCGGACAACGTTTTCCGTATCCCAGTTCGGTTACCGTGAGAACGTCTTTAACGCTGTCCTTTTCGATGACCGCCATATCAACGACGTAATCGTCCTCGCCGTCGGTTTTGATGGAGCGCACGCCCGAGGACGTTCTGCCCATACTGCGCACGTCGCTCTCGTTGAAGCGGATGCACTTTCCGAACGCCGACGCAAGCATGACGTCGTCGCCTTCGGACACGCGGCTTACCGAAATGAGTTCGTCGCCCTCACGCAATACGATCGCTATTTTACCCACTTTTCGAATCGATTCGAATTCGGAAAGCGGCGTTTTCTTTATAAGTCCCTGACGGGTAGCCATGATAAGGCAGCCGTCCATATCCGAGCCTTCTTTTATCGGAATGACCGCGGTTACTCGTTCGTCGGGCAACAGTTGCAAAAGATTGACTATCGCTCTTCCTCTTGCCGTTCTTTCGGCTTCGGGAACGAAGTACGCCTTTATGCGGTACACTTTACCTTTGTTGGTAAAAAACATAAGGTCGTCGTGCGTGCAGGTGACGAACATGTTTTCCACGAAGTCCTCTTCTTTGGGCTTGTGCGCGGTTATACCCGCTCCGCCGCGGTGCTGAGCCTTATACTCGGACACGGGCAGACGTTTTATATAGCCGAAGTGGGTCATGGAGATAACCACGTTTTCGCGCTCAATCAGGTCTGCCGCGTCGATTTCGTCGAAGTTTACGCATATTTCCGTTCTTCTCTTGTCGCCGTATTTGTCGCGGATCTGAATGAGTTCGTCTTTGAGTACCTGACGCAGCATATCCTCGCTTGCGAGCAGTTTTTCGTAGTAGGCGATTTTATCCTGCAATTCCTTGTATTCGCCCTCGAGTTTTTCGCGGTCGAGTCCCTGAAGCGCTTTAAGGCGCATATCGAGTATTGCCTGCGTCTGCACTTCGTCCAAGCCGAATCGCTGCATAAGGCGTTCTTTCGCGTCGTCGTAGGACGTGCGGATGATGTGAATGACTTCGTCGATGTTGTCCTGCGCGATGATGAGTCCTTCGAGAAGGTGAGCGCGCTCTCTCGCTTTGCCGAGGTCGTATTTGGTTCTGCGGATGATAAGGTCTTCCTGGAAGCGGATATATTCGTCCAGAATGTGGCGCAACGACAGTATTTTGGGCTGGCGCTGATTGTCCACGAGCGCGAGCATGATTATCGAAAAACTCGATTGAAGCGCGGTTTGCGCGAACAGGTGATTGAGAACGACTTGCGGATTGGCGTCGCGTTTGAGTTCGATTACGACGCGCATACCGTTACGGTCGCTTTCCTCGCGCAGGTCGGAAATGCCTTCGAGGCGTTTTTCCTTGACCTGATCGGCGATGTTTTTGACAAGCTGACGTTTGTTTACCTGATACGGCAGTTCCGTGACGATAATTCTCGTGCGGTGGTCTTTGCCGTATTCTTCGAATTCGGTACGGGCGCGGACGATGATTTTGCCTCTGCCGGTCGCATACGCCTGACGGATGCCGGCTCTGCCCATGATAATGCCTTTCGTGGGGAAGTCCGGACCCTTGACGTGCTGCATGAGGTCCTCGAGCGTGGCGTCGGGATTATCGAGAATACACACGCACGCGTCGATGACTTCGCCGAGGTTGTGCGGCGGAATATTGGTTGCCATACCGACGGCGATACCCGACGATCCGTTTACCAGAAGGTTGGGGAATCTCGACGGCAGCACGAGCGGTTCTTTTCTCGATTCGTCGAAGTTGGGAATCCAGTCGACCGTGTTTTTTTCTATATCGCGCAACATTTCGTTGCAGATTTTGCTCATACGCGCTTCGGTGTAACGATAAGCGGCAGGCGGATCTCCGTCCACCGAACCGAAGTTTCCGTGACCTTCGACCAGCATATAGCGCATGGAAAAGTCCTGCGCGAGTCTGACCATTGCGTCGTATACAGACGCGTCGCCGTGCGGATGATATCTGCCCAGAACGTCGCCGACGCAGGTAGCCGATTTTTTGAACGGTTTATCGCTGGTCAATCCGTCCTCGTACATAGCGTAGAGTATTCTTCTGTGAACGGGCTTCAAGCCGTCGCGGACGTCCGGCAGCGCTCTTCCGACGATGACCGACATCGCGTACTCGATATAACTTCTTTCCATTTCCCCGACCAATTCGCTTTCGGTGATCACCTGATCGGGAAACGCGATGTCTTCGGGTTTATAATCTCTGTTATGTGCCATATTTCACTCCGTTAAATGTCGATGTTGATTGCGTAGCGCGCGTTTCTTTCGATCCATTCTTTACGCGGTTCCACTTCTTCACCCATAAGCACCGAGAAAATGTGATCGGCTTTTTCGGCGTCTTCCAGCGTTATTCTTCTTAAAGTTCTTCTTTCGGGATCCATTGTGGTTTCCCACAGTTCGTGCGGATCCATTTCGCCCAGACCTTTGAAACGGGAAATATCTATTTTCACGTTCGGGTTGCCGTCGCGAAGTTCCGCGGAAACCTTATCGCGTTCCTCGTCGCTGTACGCCACTTTCGTGGTCTTGCCCCTCGACAGTTTGTAAAGCGGCGGAACGGCGGAATACACATAGCCGTTTTCGATGAGCGGTTTCATGTAGCGGAAGAAGAACGTAAGAAGCAGCGTTCTTATATGCGCGCCGTCCACATCGGCATCCGCCATGATTATTATCTTGTGATAGCGCAGTTTTTCGATATTGAATTCCGCGCCTATGCCCGTTCCGAGCGCGACTATCATCGGATAGAGTTTGTCGTTGCCGTAAATCTTGTCGGCGCGAGCCTTTTCGACGTTGAGCATCTTGCCCCACATGGACAGAATCGCCTGAAAACGCGAATCTCTGCCCTGAATAGCCGAGCCGCCTGCCGAGTCGCCTTCCACGACGTACAGTTCGCACAGCGAAGCGTCGCGTTCGTTGCAGTCCTGCAATTTTTCGGGCATCTGACCGGATTCCAGTCCGGTTTTGCGACGCACCGATTCTCGAGCCTTTCTTGCCGCCTCTCTTGCACGGGAAGCGGAAACGGCTTTCTCTATTACCGATTTGGCTACAGCCGGATTTTCCTCGAAATAAGTACCTAAATCCTCACTTAAAGCCTTTGCAACCAGTCCGCGCATCTCGGAATTGCCCAGTTTGGTTTTGGTCTGACCTTCGAATTGCGGTTCGGTGAGTTTAACCGAAATTATCGCGACCAGTCCTTCGCGGACGTCGTCGCCGCTCACACGCTCCTCGTCTTTGAGAATTTTATGCTCTTTTGCGTAGTCGTTGATGACTTTCGTAAGCGTGTTTTTGAAGCCTTCGAGGTGAGTTCCGCCCTCTTCGGTGTTTATGTTATTCGCGTACGAATACACGGTTTCGGCGTATCCGTCGTTATATTGCATGGCGATCTCTATCGTGCTGTCGCCGTACTGCTCGTCGATGTACAGAGCCTTGGGGAAAAGCACGTTTTTGTCGCGGTTGAGATAGTCGACGTAGTCGAGAATTCCGCCCTCGTAGCAGAACGTATCCTCTCGTTCGCGCTCGGGACGATAGTCGCGAAGGTGGATTTTGATGCCCTTGTTGAGGTATGCCACTTCGCGCAGGCGGTTGCGGATAGTGTCGTACGAGAAGTCGAGCGTTTCGAAAATCTGGCTGTCGGGATAGAACGTGACCTTGGTTCCCTGCCTGTCTGTGTCGCCCACTTCTTTCAACGGGTACTGCGGTACGCCGCGCTTATAGAGTTGGCGGTACATCTTGCCGTTTTTGCAGACTTCCACTTCCAGCCATTCGGAAAGCGCGTTGACGCAGGACAGACCCACGCCGTGCAGTCCGCCCGATACTTTATATCCTCCGCCGCCGAATTTTCCGCCGGCGTGCAGTTTGGTAAGCACGACTTCTACCGCCGAAACGCCTTCTTTCGGATGTATGTCGATGGGAATTCCTCTTCCGTTGTCGGTTACCGCAACCGCGCCCTCGCGCGTTATCTCGACGTCTATCGTGTCGCAGTAGCCGGCAAGCGCCTCGTCCACGCTGTTGTCCACGATTTCCACAATCAGGTGATGAAGTCCGCGCTCGTCGGTCGAGCCGATGTACATGCCGGGACGTTTGCGAACCGGTTCCAGTCCTTCCAGCACCTGAATTTCGCTCGAATCGTATTGATTGCTTGCCGGAACTTCGGACGTAGTATTCTCTGCCATATATGCCTCCTTGTTCGGTTGCTCGCCTCACGCGCGCGCACGCGCAAAAAAAACGAGTATGGTTATCCACGGATATTATATCATATTTCGTCGTTTTAGTGAAGCGTTTTGCTCCGATTTTTTGCGGTTTTTTTGTCGGCAAACCGATTTCGACGCTTAAAATTCGCTCGTCACGCGTTTTTACCCGCTTTCTGCCCTTCCCCTACGCATACGGCAACAAACGAAAATTTCGCGTAAATTTCGTTATCCCCGCTTTTCCTTACTTTTTTGAAAAAAAGTAAGACAAAAAACTTTTGAGTTAGAAACACGTTTGGTCAAAGTCGGTTTTTCTGCTTTGACCGTTTTTGCAGGGACAGGCGTCAGTTTACTTTTTGAAAAAAGTAAGACAAAAAACTTTAAGACAGGGGAGCGTTTGGGCAATGTGTGTTTTTCTGCTTTGATTATTTTTACAGAAATAGGCAATATTATTTCTAAAATAATCGACCTTATTTAAAGGCCCCTTTTCGCAAAGGGGGCTGGCACCGCAGGTGACCGGGGGATCGATGGCTTGTGTTTTGTATCGGCGTATGTTAAAAACTTAACTTTCGGTTTACGGGAGGGGAGTCCCCTCCCCTACGATATAAGGTAATTAGTGCATGGCAAAACAAAATTATCCTATTATTGTAGGGACAGGCGTCCGTGGGCTGTCCGATATAATTAAATTACCCTCTCCGTCGGCTGTCGCCGCCGCCTCTCCCGAAGTGAGAGGCTTTAAATGTGCGCCTATCATACAACAACAAAAAAACAAGGTCGGTTTTTTCACTATACATAAGCAGAAAAACCAACCTTGTTTAATTATTCACTTAACTCAAAAGTTTTTTGCCCACTTTTTTACCAAAAAAGCATGGCGGACAGTCGGGGACGCCTGTCCCTACAAATTAGGTCATTAGTTGTTTATCCCAACAACCCCAACTCAAAAGTTTTTTGCCCACTTTTTTTCAAAAAGTGCGGTGCCTGTTTTTTCAAAAAAGCAGGTTATTTTTTGATTTCGAAAACGCCTTCGGGGGGAGTGGGTCTGTGATCGGGCGCATAGGCTTCGATACGATTTTGCGGTTTAACGTATTCCGCAGCGTTATGCAGGAGCGTGCGCACCTTTTCGTTGTGATAGGTCGGATTGGTTTCGTGACCGCAGCGCAGATAGAACACCTTACCCATACCGCGCTTCCAGACGCAGCCGCTGCGCATGACTTCTCCGCCGCGGAACCAACTGATAAGCACCAGTTCGTCGGGCGTGGGAACGTCGAAACTCTCGCCGTACGTTTCGTCGTGATCGATGTCGATATAAGGCGTGAGTCCCTTGACTATGGGATGATAGGGATCGACCGCCCACATACGCTCGTTTTCGTTGTTTTCGCGCCAGATAAGGTTGCAACTCGTGCCCATGAGGCGTTTGAACGGCTTGCAGTGATGAGCCGAGTGCAGAACGATAAAGCCCATGCCCTTGTTGACCTGATCGGCTACGCGAGCGGCTATTTCATCGGCTACGCAACCGTGATACCAATGTCCCCACCAAACGAGAACGTCGGTCGCTTTCAACTCCTCTTCGGTAAGAACGAGTTCGCGCTTGTCGTCGTAAGTGTGAAGAACGGTTTCATATCCGAACGACGAGAACATCTCTTTGATGCACTCGCCCAGTCCTTCCGGGTACGCAGCCACGCCTTCCGGCGACGACATGCTTGCATTGTATTCGCATACAACGGTTATTTTCATAATATTTTCTCCTATTTTATCGTTTCTTTCGCATGAATCATACTCTTTTCGCGCGATTTTAGGGTAAAAACACCCTCTCCGTCGGCTGACGCCGCCACCTCTCCCGGAGGGCGAGGCTTTAAAGAAGTCGGTTTACGGTTGTTTTTTAATCTACGCCGATACAAAATTTCGGCAATTTCAATCCCTTCGACTTCTCGCTATCGCTCGATGCCACCGCCCTTGCAAAGCAAAGGCGGCTTTAAAAGGTTGTGATTTTATAATTTGCGGGAGGGGAGACCCCTCCCCTACAGAAAGAGGTCAAAACTGCACCTACCCAACTTTCCTAACTCAAAAGTTTTTTGCTTACTTTTTTTCAAAAAAGTAAGGGCGAAAATTTGTGCAGATTCGGACAACAGGTAAGCGGCTCCGACGGGAGCGTGCTTGTTGCACATGACCGAGGAACCGACTTACACGTAGTCCGAAGATGTGCGAATTTTAAGGGATTGACGGCGGAGAGTGGTGCATATCTGCACGGCTGGCGACAAAACCGAGGGCGCGTACTTGAAGTACGTAACCGAAGGTTGCAGTCGCACGTAGCGGAAAGATGCGTTACTCTTACGCTTATTTCGAGTAAAAATTTGTGCAGATTCGGACAACAGGTAAGCGGCTCCGACGGGAGCGTGCTTGTTGCACGTGACCGAGGAACCGACTTACACGTAGTCCGAAGATGTGCGAATTTTAATCGAAATAGACGGGTTTACCGGTCTTCTCGGACTCATAAATCGCTTCCAAAATACGAGTTACGACGGCTGCCTGCTCGGGCTTGACGTTGAGTTCTTCGCCGTCGAGAATTGCGGCGGAGAAGTTAGCGGCTTCGAGATCGGAAGGCTCGGATCCGCCGGCACCGGAGAAGAAAGCGACGCTTCCGGCATGGAAGTCGGGCTTCATGATGTACTGACGACCGTTCTTAACGCCGTTGATGCGCAGTCCGTCGAGCATATCGGCACCTGCTTTGTCGCCGCAAACGGTGGTAACCGCTTCGACGGGGTTAGCCATGTTGAGCGCCCAACTGCTCTTGAGATAGATGACGGCGCCGTTCTTCATGACGACAAAACCGAAAGCAGCGTCCTCGGCGGTGAAACGATCGACGTCCCAATCGCCCCAGGCATTGCCGGTCTGAGTGTTTTTATTGAGTTTGTGGAAGGTCTTGCCGACGCAGTAAGCAGGCTCGTAGTTGTTCATCATGTGAAGCGTGAGGTCGAGCGCATGCGTTCCGATATCGATAAGCGGACCGCCGCCCTGCTTTTCTTCGTCGATGAACACGCCCCAGGTGGGAACGGCTCTGCGGCGGATAGCGATTGCTTCGGCATAGTAAATGTCGCCGAATTCGCCGTCTTTAGCCATCTGTTTCATGTACATGCTGTCGGGACGCCATCTGTTCTGATATCCGATAGTAAGCACTTTATTGTTCTTCTTTGCGGCTTCGATCATCTTCTGCGCTTCTTCGTACGAGGTAGCCATAGGCTTTTCGCACAGAACGTGCTTGCCGGCGTTGAGCGCGTCCACGGTGATGCGGCAATGCTCGGCGTTGTGAGTAAGCACGAGTACGGCGTCGATGGTCGGGTCTTTGAGCAGTTCTTTATAGTCGGTGTATACCGCGCTGTTTTCGTCGCCGAATTCTTTCTTGGCTTTTTCGGCACGTTCGGGAACGATGTCGCAGAACGCTACCATTTTAGCGCGCGGATTTCTCTTTTCTGCGGGCATATGCTTGCCGTTTGCGATTCCGCCGCAACCGATTACGCCCAGACGCAGTATTTTTTCGGACATTTTTTTCATGTTTTCGTAACTCCTCTTCAAATATTCGGCAGGATCGCAGGGGAAGCCTTCCACTTCGAGAATGGCGAGTTTGATTCCCATTTCGTTGCCGAGAGCGAACACTTCTTCGAATCCGACGTCGCCTTCTCCGACAACGGGATTGATCGCTTCGTTGTTCTTGTCATACTCTTTAATGTGCAGGCAGTAGAGTTGTTTGCCGTACTGCTTCATCTTTTCGGTGGGCAGAAGTCCGGCGCGCTTTACCCAATAGGTGTCGATTTCGCTGTAGAAACCGGGGACGGCGTCAAGAAGTTCCTGCACTCTGTCGGTGCCGTCGGCATATTCCTGATTGTGGTTGTGATAGCCGAATACCACGCCGCGCTTGTCAAGTTCGGGCTTGATTTTCTTGATTTTTTCGACGATTTCGGGCAGTTTGTCCGCAAGATCTTCCTTGCTGACCCACGGAACGAACACGGACTTAATGCCGATGGTGTCGATGTAGTCGAGTTGATTTTCGATGTCGTTAAGTCCTATGTGAGCCGAAATGCCTTCGAGATTGTATTTGTCAAGAAGATTTTTCATCTCAACCGGCGTCATGCCGTAAAAGCCGGCGAATTCCACGCAGGAATAGCCTGCTTTGGATACCATTTTCAATACTTCTTCCACGCCCAGTTCCTTAATCTGGTTGCGAAGAGAATACAGTTGTACTCCTAATTTCATGATTTATACTTCCTTTTATTTTTTGTTTTTTAAGGTTTTATACGACGATATAAGGTCGGTTTGTGCGTCTGCCACATATTGACGGAAATTACAGTTACCCTCTCCGTCACGGCAGAGCCGTGCCACCTCTCCCGGAGTGAGAGGCTTTAAATAAGGTCAATTTCAACGCGCCAAAGTTTGGTCTACTTTGTAGGGGAGGGGTTCCCCCTCCCGATAATAATCCCTCCGACTTCTCGCTATCGCTCGAAGCCACCTCCCTTGCAAAGCAAAGGCGGCTTTAAAGCGGTTGTGATTTTATAGTTTGCGGGAGGGGAGACCCCTCCCCTACGATATAAGGCTATGAGTGCAAAGTTACACGATATTATCCTTATTGTAGGGACAGGGCGCTACCGACTGTCCGAATTTATTAAATTACCCTCTCCGTCACGGCAGAGCCGTGCCACCTCTCCCGGAGTGAGAGGCTTTAAAGCGGTTACGATGTGCCGTTTCACCGGCTTAAAATGCGAAGAATGATGCAGGTTCGGGCAACCGGCGAGGTTCACCGGCTTAAAATGCGAAGAATGATGCAGGTTCGGGCAACAGGCGAATTAAACCCAACGTCAAAGAGTGGTGCAGATTTCCGCAACAGGCGAGTCTCAACGGCTTAAAATGCGAAGAATGATGCAGGTTCGGGCAACAGGTGATTTTTCAAGGCAAGAGCGTGCTTGCTGCACGTGACTGCCGCGAAAATATCGCACGTAGCCCGAAGATGCGTTATTATTCACATTTTAAGGTTAAGCCCACCACATCTTGGCTTTGCCGCCTTCTATAAGCATCGGCTGAATATAAGCGATGGCTTTTTCAAGACCTTCGAAGGGCTGCATTAAGCCGTCTTCGTGCTCGATGGAGATGCTGTCGTCGTATCCGACGATTTTGAGCGCGGAGATGATTTTGCGCCAGTTATCGGGGCCGTAACCGAGGGTACGGAACACCCAACTGCGATTAGCGAAGTCGCCGTAATGCTTGGTGTCGAGCACGCCGTTTTTGCGGACGTTAGACATGTTCATTTCGGTGTCTTTGGCGTGGAAATAATAGATTGCGTCGCCGAGGTAGTGAATGACTTCGACGATGTCCATGCCCTGCCAGATAAGGTGCGACGGATCGAGGTTTGCGCCGATCATGGGACCGACGGCGGCACGCAGACGGAGCAGCGTTTCGGGGTTGTAGACGCAGAATCCGGGATGCATTTCAAGCGCGATTTTCTCGACTCCGTGCTTAGCGGCGAATTCGACCGCTTTTTTCCAGTAAGGGATAAGCACCCGGTTCCACTGATAGTCGAGAATATCGAGATATTCCGGCGGCCATGCGCAGGTTACCCAGTTGGGCTGCTGCGAAGCGGGATCGCCGCCGGGGCAGCCGGAGAAGGTTACGATACGCTTGATGCCTATCTGACCGGCAAGCACGCAAGCGGCTTCGAAGTCCTCTTCGAATTTAGCGGCGATTTCCTTGTTCGGATGAACGCAGTTGCCGTGCACGGCTATTGCCGAGATAGTGGAATCGTACTTTTTGAAAGTGTTTAACAGTTCTTCGCGACCTTTTTCGTCGTGAATGAGTTTTTTAGCGTCGGCGTGAACCGTTCCGGGGTAGCCGCCTACGCCGAGTTCGAGTTGATGAACGCCGTGATCGGCAAGGAATTTAAGACTTTCGTCCAGAGTTTTGCCGCCGAAAACGCTGTTTACTACGCTTAGTTGCATTTTTTTACTCTCCTTATCTTATTTTATAATAACGCTTTTCGCGATTTTATACCTATTTACACGTTGAGGTCGATGACCTTGTTTTCTGCCGCGCTCTTTTTAGCCGCTTCCATGATAGCGTAGACGCGCAGCACCTGCTTTTCGTTCACGAGCGTGGGAACGCCGTTTATCACTGCGTCCATGAAATTGCGGTAGTACGCGTTTTTGTCGCCGCGCACTATTTCGAGCGGAAGTTCGTCCACGGTTTCGGCACGACGAGCCGCCATGGTCTTGGTAAAACCGTTGCCGGCGTTGACGCCTTCGAGTTTATCGTCGATACGCTGTTTGACGCGCACCACTCTTCCTTCGACGTTATCGCGGCGCCAGTTGGTTATCGTACCCGTTCCGTCCGTGCCGTAAATCTGCCAGCGCGGCAGTTCGATGAAGGTGTTGGTGTCCACGACGATACGGTATTTCATGCCGCCTGCGAATTTGACCAGAAGGTCGAATCCGTCGTCCACCTGCTCGCCCGCTTCGAACGAGTAGTCGCAGTACACGCTTACCACGCGGTCATCGATCATCTGCAGCATCTGATCGATGAGGTGAACGCCCCAGTCCAGCATCATTCCGCCGCCCTGAGCAGCGTTTTTGCGCCATGCGCCCGGAATACCGTTCGAGCCCATAACGCGGCTTTCGATGAGATAGGTTCTGCCGACGATGTTTTTGTCGTAGATATTCTTTATAGTGAGGTAGTCGTCGTCCCAGCGACGGTTCTGATGCACGGCGAACACTTTGCCGTACTTTTCGGCAGCCGCGTACATTTCTTTAACCTCTTCGCTGTCGAGACCCATGGGCTTTTCAACGATTACGTTCTTTCCGCGCGCGAGAGCCTCTGTTACATAGGGCTTATGCAGGTCGTTCGGCGTGGAAACAAGCACGATTTTAATGCTTTCGTCGTTCCAGATTTCCTCCGCCGAGTTAAAACAGTGCAGCCCGAGTTCGCTTGCAAACGCGCGGCGTTCTTCGCTTATATCGTAAATACCGGCTATTTCGAGTTTTTCGGGATAGTCGCTGTCGTTAAGGCGCGGAATAATGTATTTCCTGTGATTGTTCCCCATTCCGCCGTAACCGATGATTGCTATTTTCATAATATTTTGCTTTTGCTCCTTGCAAGCGTTTGACTTATCGCTCGCTTTAATGATATAATAACACCAAACATTGTCTATATCCTATCATTTATGCACAAATCTTTCCCAAATATTGACATCATACCGTAAGGAGCGAGAAAATGCAGAACACATACTACGAAGGACATAACGACAGGCGAACCGATTTATACCTCGGTACGCAGCATATGGAAAAATCTCACAAGGTGAGTTTGCACTTTCATCGCTGCTACGAAATGATTTACGTTCTCAGCGGCGAAATGAAATGCGTATGCGGAAAAGAAAGCCTCGTGGCGAAAGAAGGCGACATCGTGTTCGTGCAGAAATACTACTCGCACAGTTACGAAGCCAAGGAAACTTACGACAAATACGTGTTCCTGTTTCCGCCGAACTTTTACGCCGACTTCGAAAAAACGCTGGGAAGCAACACTCTTCCGGCGTTCCTCGGCGACCGCGAATTCAACCGCACTTTGCTGCCGCTCATCGAAAAACTGCTTCAAAACTTCTCGTCCACGTCCACGCTCATCAAAAAAGGCTACGTCGACGTTATTATGGGCGAACTTATTTCTCACTATCCGCTCATACCCGTCGAAAAAGACAACAACATCGACCTGCTGGTCAAAATTCTCGACTACATCGACGAAAACTACAATAAACCGCTGTCGCTCGACTCTGTTTCGGCGGCGTTCGGCTATAACAAATACTATTTTTCCAAACTGTTCAACCGCTATATCGGCGAGAATATCAGCAACTACATCAACCTCGTCCGATTGCAGCAGATGATGAAAAAAGCCAAGCGCAGAACGGACGTCAATATCACCGAACTCGCGTACGAAAGCGGCTTCGACAGCCTGTCCACCTTCTACCGCTACTTCAAAAAAGTGTACGGAGTAAGTCCCACAGAGGCTCTCAAAAAAAACAACTGACCTTTTTTTCTTTCACGATTTTTCGCGTCGCAAGGACTCCTTGCGACGCGTTTTAACGCGTTTAAAACTATTTAATAGGAATAAATATATTATTTTTTGAATTTTTTTGTAAAAAAGAGGTAATTTTTCTTGACCCCGGTATTAGGTCAAAAGCGCATGACGAAACGGAATTATCCTTATATTGTAGGGACAGGGCGCTACCTACTGTCCGCGCCTATTATTCAATCCCACCGTCTTCTCGCTGCCGCTCGAAGCCACCTCCCTTGCAGAGCAAAGGAGGCTTTAAAAAAGTCGATTTCAGCGCACCAAAGTCTGTGCGCCTTTGTAGGGGAGGGGTCTCCCCTCCCGAAAAACGGATAGTCAACGGACGCCTGTCCCTGCAAGAAGAAGTCATTAGTGCGTCCGCCACACAACAACAAAAAACAAGGTTGGTCAATCTGCAATGCCTAAGCAGAAAAGCCAACCTTGTTTTACTGTTTACTTAACTCAAAAGTTTTTTGCCTGCTTTTTTTCAAAAAAGTACGGTTCAAAAAAGTAAGAGAGAATACGGTCGGCGATGCGGAGACCGTCGGCGGCGGACGAGGTTATTCCGCCCGAATAGCCGGCTCCTTCTCCGCCGGGGTACAGGTTGCGCGCGGACGGCGATGCGAGGTCGTCGCCGCGTTCGATACGCACGGGCGAACTGGTACGCGACTCGACGGCGGTTAAAACGGCATACTTATCGGCAAAACCGCGCAAACGCTTGTCGGCGTCCTCTATGCCTCGAGCGAGCGACGAACATACGCAGTCGGGCAGAATATCTCGAATTTCGGCAAAACGCGTCCCCGGATAGGACGGCAAAACGCTGCCGAACGCACTGCTTTTCCGACCGCGCAGAAAATCGCCGACCAACTGCACGGGAGCGCGGTAATCTCCGCCGCCTGCCTCGAACGCACGTCTTTCGAGAACGCGCTGAAACTCGACCCCGGCAAGTGCGTCGTCGCTGCCGAAATCGCAGCCCGAAACCGGCACCACGAGCGCGGAATTAGAGTTCAGTCCGTCGCGGGCGTAGTTGCTCATACCGTTTACTACCACGCCGCCGAACTCGCTTGCGGCAGGCATGACGAAACCGCCCGGGCACATGCAGAACGAAAAACACGCGCGCTCGCCTGCATGCGAAACTATTTTATAGTCGGCTGGCGGCAGAAGCGTGCAGACGTCGCCGTACTGAGCGCGGTTGATGTCCTTTTGCAGATGCTCGACGCGCACTCCGACCGCGAAATCCTTTTGCCGCATGATTATTCCGCGCGAACGCAGCATATAAAACGTGTCGCGAGCCGAATGTCCGATCGCCAGAACCAGCGCGTACGGCTTAATTTTTTGCTCTTTTCCGCCGCTCGAAACGGTTACGTTCGTCACTTCGCCGTTCGCAATCGTAATATCGGTAAGCCGGGTGCCGAACAGCACTTTTCCGCCCTTGCTTTCGACGTACGAGCGCATGTTTTTAACCACGCCGCGCAGTTTATCACTGCCGATATGCGGTTTGTTGAGGTACTCGATCTCCTCGGGTGCGCCGAACCGAACGAACTCGGCAAAAACCTGCGCGTTGTAGCCCGAATGAGTCTGCGTGTTAAGTTTTCCGTCCGAAAACGTACCTGCGCCGCCCTCTCCGAACTGAATATTGCTGTTTTCGTCGAGAATTTTCAATTTTGCGAACAATTCGGTCTTTTTAACGCGCTCGTCCACGCAGTCGCCGCGCTCTATCACTATCGGCTTTAAACCGCAGTCGGCAAGCCGGACGGCGCAACTCAAGCCGCACGGACCCGATCCGACTATTATCACGGGGTCGGACGGAACGAGGCTATTAGGAACCACCGGAAGCGGCTCTTTTTTCACGGGTTTTTCGGCGGAAAACTCTATCGAATACGTCCAATATATGTCCTTTTTGTTGCGCGCGTCCAGCGACTTTTTGAGTATTTTAAAATACCGCGGCTTGACTCCGAGCGCGGCTTCCGCTTTTTCGACCAGAACGCGTTCGTCCTCGCCGAGTTTCAGTTTTATTCCCGACAGTTTTTCAATCATGGTTTATGCTCTCCGCTGCGGCAAGCGCGGACGAAAACGCCCACTGAAGATTATAGCCGCCGCACTGACCGTCCGCGTCGAGTATCTCCCCGGCGAAGTACAGTCCGCGAACCTTTTTGCTTTGCATATCGTCGCCGACCTCGCTCAGACGCACGCCGCCCTTTGTGACCTGCGCGTAGTCGAATCCCGTAGTGCCGACGACTTTCAGCGTGAAATTCTTGATAATTCGCGACAGCGACCTCGCGTCCGTGCCGCCTGCTCTTTTAATAACCGCGCGACCGACGACGTTGGGCAGAATTCCGCACAGCGTTTCGCTCTCCGGCAGAGCCGTGTTTTTAAGTCGCTCCGCGATAATTCCGCACAGCGTTTTTTCGTCCGTTTCGGGCAGTAAATCGACCGATAAAGTTATTCCGCGTTCGATTTTGTCGGATACGAATGCGGAAATCCGGAACACTGCGTCGCCCGACAAGCCGTAGTCGGTGAAAATGACGTCGCCTTTTTCTTCCGCTGTTAACTCGCCCTCGCAATACGCTTTGACCGCTGCCGCCACACGCTGACCTTTAAGCGATTTTATGTCGCGCGTTTCGGTTTTGAGTTGCACGAGCGACGGAAACAGAGCGGTTACGCTATGCCCGAACTTTTGCGCGAGCGAGTAGCCGTTGCCGTCGGTGCCGAAGTTTTTCGCCGCCTTTCCGCCGGTACACAAAAGCACTTTTTCGGCCGCGAACTTCTTTTTCTCGCCGCCGCAGTCCGCGGTAACGACGAAAAGCGCGCCGTTTTTCTCTATATCCGTGACGAAGGCGTCGGTTTCGATGCGCTTATTCTTTTCCGGGGCGAGCCGATAGCGGATAAGGTCGGTTATCGACGATGCCTGCCGCGACGAGGGATAGATTCTGCCTCTTTCGTCCGAGCAGAAAACGAACCCGATTCTTTGAAAAAACGCCAGCACTTTATCCTGACCGAATTTTTCGAGGCAGGACGAAATAAGCCGTCTTTCGCCAGAGGTGAAATAACGGCTTTCGCTCATGTTCTCGTTGCCGACGTTGCCCTGCCCGTTACCGGTTGCCGACACATTGCGCCCCACTCTTTCGGAGCGTTCGAGCAAAACGACATTTTTGTTTACGGCAAGCGTTGCGGTAAGTCCGGCTGCGCCGCCGCCTATTATAATTACGTCGAATTTTTCCATACATATCGAACTTTTCCGCGCATAATGCGGATAAGTCAGTCCTCGGTTTTCTGTTCGAGCAGACTCTGAACGCCGGCTACGCTGTCTACGGGGAGCGCGAACACGGCTCCTCTCGCCGCGGTTTTCGAACCGGCTTTATCCATGATGGCGTGCATTATGGCGTCGCGATCGTCCTTTCTTGCGACGATGTACACCATTTCCTTTTCCTCGGTTATCGAAATGCCGAAGAATTTTTCGGTGTAGCCGGCGCCCGTACCCTTTGCTTTAAGGATGGTGCCGCCGCGCGCTCCGCCCTCTCTCGCCGCGTCCATAACGACGTCGGCAAAGCCCTGATTCACTATACTGACAATAAGACAAAATTTACACTCTTGCATATCGTTCTCCTCTTTCAACTGTTTGTCGCCTATAAAATACCTAAGCGCGCTGCTGCCGCCTATTCCGTCGATCGGGACGGTGAGCGCGATTCCGTTACCGTTTTCGCACAGGTGTAGTTTTTCGGTTAAATCTTTTTTAAGTGCCTGCCATTCGTCGGACAGAACGAACGCCGAAAACATGACTTTTTCGCTGCGTTCGAGCGCCATGTATTCCAGAATTTTGTCGTTTGCCGACCCCAGACACTGCCGCATAAACACACATTCCATATCCCGCTCCTTAAAGAAGTCGAGATATGCCTGCGAAAATTTACGCTTGGTTATGACAATAAAATATCTTAGTGCTTTCATAATGGTTCTCCGTGACGAAGCGTCATTCGATAATCTCCTCGTTTTCTTCGGAATGAAGCGTTCTTTGTGCCTTTCTCGTCTTTATCTTGTACACCGCGCCCAGAATCTGAATGGTGATTATAGGCATCATCGCAATCAGCGCGACCACTCCGAACGCGCTTTCGGCTACGTTACCGCCGATCCCTGCGCAGAATCCTATCGCGAGCGGCAGAACGAATCCGGTTGCCATTGCTCCCGAAGCGACTCCGCCCGAGTCGAACGCGATCGCCGTGAATATGTCGGGTACGAAAAACATCAGTCCGAGCGCAATCGCATAGCCGGGTATAAGCACGTACATTATCTGAAAATCGAAGTAGATGCGGCACATAGCGAGTCCCACGGATATTGCGACGCCTGCTCCGAGCGAAATGCTGAGTGCTTTTCCGGGGATTGCTCCCTGCGTTATTTCCTCGACCTGCTTTTTAAGGACGTGAACCGCGGGTTCCGCCATCACGACGAAGTAGCCGATTATCATTCCTATCGGAATTATTATCCAGTTGCAGTCCGCTCCGTTTATTTTAAGTTTGGCGAGTTCGCCGCCCAGCACGGTTCCGGTGGGCATAAATCCGACGTTTACGCCGAGCAGGAACACGGTAAGTCCGATATAGGTATACGCGACGCCGATTACTATTTTAATTATATCGCTTTTGGACGGCTTTTGGTTGAAAAGCATGAAAAGAAAGTAGAAAGCCACGAGCGGCATAAGCGCTTTCGCCACTTCGAGCGCGTATTTGGGGACGCTTTTCAAAAACAATGCGATGAGTTCGCGCGAATTCTTGATAACCGGGACGGCTGCGGCTTCGTACGGTACGTCGCCGGGATTGAAGATTATGCCCAGTATCATTACCGACAGAATGGGTCCTATCGAGCAGAGCGCGGTTATACCGAAACTGTCGTCTGCCGACTGCTTGTCGCTTCGCATGGACGCGGCGCCCGCTCCGAGCGACAGAATAAAGGGTACGCTCATGGGCCCCGTGGTCACTCCGCCCGAGTCGAACGCGACCGGCACGAATTGGCGCGGCACGAAGAACGACAGCACGAATACCGCCGCGTACATTACGAGCAGTATGTATTTAAGCGGCACGCGCAGAAACGAACGCATCATCGCTATGACGAGGAAAACGCCCACTCCCACGCCCACGGATATTATAAGCGTGAATCCGGGTACGCCGTTGACCTGCTCGGCAAGCACGCTGAGGTCGGGTTCGGCGACCGTTATAAGCGTTCCGACGATAAAACTGACGAGAATTATCACCCACACGCTCTTTTTCTTGACCATTTGCCTGCCTATGTAGTCGCCGATCGGCAGCATGGCGGTGTCGGCGCCCAGCGTGAATATGCCCATGCCGACGATGAGCAGCAGCGCTCCTGCCGTGAAGAGCAGGAACATGCCGGAGTCAAGCGGACAGACCGTAAAGCACAGCGCAAGCACTATTACCGTTATCGGGAGAACGGACGAAAACGCTTCCTTGACCATACGTCGAAGCGTGGAAAAATCTTTTGCGACAAAGACGGTTTTTATTTTTTTATTTCTCACTGCTGCCCTCCCGAAAAATCTTCTTGTCGTAGGTAATATGATAATGTTGTATCGATTTGTTCGATTATAGCATATTTTCGTGCGGTTTGTAAAGCAAATGACGCGGTTTTCCGAGTTTTTTGACGTTTTAATTCAAGTCGTCGTTTTTGTCCGCGGCGTTATTTTCCGCGTCGGCGTTATTTTCGCTAGCCGAAGTCGGCTCTTTCGGCGCGGAAACGTCTTTTATCTCAAAATATTTGCCGAGCGCCGGAATAAACGACAGACGGGTCTGTCCGACTATCAGCGCGAGCAGCATAAGCACGGCTCCGACGGCGAACAGCGGCGCGATACTCTCGTTGCCCCACAGCCAACCGGAAAGCGCTCCGAACACCGATTCGGTGGACAGAATGACGGCGCTCGTAGCCGCTTTGGTATATTTTTGTCCGAAACTCTGGAAAAGGTACGCGGCTCCCGACGACAGCACGCCCAGAAACAGCATTGCGATTATCGTTCCGCTGTTTTTAATCGCTTCGAGAGGGAACGCTCCGTCGTAAAACGGCGCGACTATCCATGCGAGCGCGGCGGCGAACAGAAATTGCAGCATGGTGAGAAGGCATACGTCGTCGGTTTTGGTAAAACGCGACAACGCTATTATATGCAGGGCGAAGAACACGCTGCACACGAGCGTGAGCGCGTCGCCCATGTTGACGCTGAGCCCCGAAAGACTGATAAACGCTATGCCGATTATCGCGACCACGGCGCAGATTATATCGAGAAAGTCGGGTTTTTTGAGAAAAACGAGCGCGCCGAGAAGCGGTACGAGCACGACGTACAGGGCGGTTAAAAACGCGCTGTTGCCTGCGGTCGTGTACTTTGCTCCCACGGTCTGAAAAACGTACGCCGAAAAAAGCAGCACTCCGGCAATCAAGCCGTGCAGCCACGTTTTTTTGGTCATATACTTCATTCGCGGAATGAACACGAGCGCGAGAAACACGGCGGCTATCGTAAAACGAAAGGCTATCATATACACCGCTCCGACGCTATGAACCTGGTCTTTGACCACCACGAAAGCAACGCCCCATATCACGGTTGCCGCAAGCAACGCCAAGGGCGCGAGTATTTTTGCTACTTTACTGTTTTTCATACCGGATATTTTAGCACATCGCTCGATTTTTTGCAAGTCGTGTGTGAAGACGTCGCGACAATTATCAAAAAGATTATGCCGTTTTCAGTCCGATGTGCTTATCTTTTTACTTTTTGTAAAAAGTAAATCAAAAACTTTTAAGTTTGGAGAACGTTGACGTTAAAGTGGTTTTTCTGCTTAAAACTTTTAACGCAATCAGCCGATTATCACGACTTTTTTCATACTTCTTCCCCTTCCGATTCTATTACGAGCGCAACGCCGTCCGAAAAAGAGAGCGTTATTTTCTCCGACTCCCACTCGTTGCTTACTCCGAGCGGAAACAGACTCGTAAGCGTTGCGTTTTCGAGCGTGTACTTTGCGCCCGAAAGCGTCACCGAAGAAAGAGAGCCGCTTAGCGAAAACAGCGAAAAGAAGCCTTTCTTTCTCGGAAATTCGTACGTTCCGCGCGGCAAAACGCAATATGTAGCCGCTTCTCCGTGCATTTTAACGCATACGCCGCTACCGGCTGCGAACGCCGCCGCCTGAATATTCCCGACGAAATGGTCGGGTCTGCCGCCTTCGACGCAGTACATTTCGACCTTATCCGCGCCCTCGGACAGGGCAATGCGCAGCGCGCCCACGGTGTCGGTGTCGTCCTTTTCGACGGGCAGCCGTATTATTTTCGCTCCCGACGGCAGTTCGCCGCAAAAAGAATCGAAGTCGCCGATGACGACGTCCGGTACCACGCCGAACCTCGCGGCATGTTCGCAGCCCCTGTCGCAGGCTATTATAAAGTCGGCTCGGTCTATGCCGGGCATGGGAGCGTAGTCGCCTCCCGAGATTATCGCATACGTTTTCATTTATCGCTCCGTGAAATAATTTTCGCGCCTTCGAGTTCCGCTATTTTTGCCTTGTCATTGTTATCTATCGTTTCGAAGTCGATCACTCTGTACGTTTCTTTTTTCGTTTCGAGAATGTACTCTATGGCGTCGTATATTTTGCTCCGATCGGGCACGGCAATTTTTTGCTCGTATTCCGGAAGAATATAGGTGCAATCGTATACGGCGTTTTTCTTCTTTACCGCGTACACGGCTTCCAGTTTGTCGAGCAAGCAGTCCGGCATAGAATCTTTGATCTTTTCCGCCAAAGCCGGATCGGGATCGGCAGCCTCATAGACGTCGCCCTTCATCAAAACCTTTGTATGGAGGCGATATTTTTTTTCCTTCTCGAAAAAAGGCATAAACTTTCCGACAAACTCTTCGGCGGTTTTTTTCTGTCCGTTTGCTATATAGTAACCGTACAATTCCGTAATTCCGTCGTAGAGGTATTTGAACCCTCCGTCGGTTATTACTCTTTCCATGAGCGCGACGCCGTCGGGGTCGTCTCGCAGCAGCAAAAAATGCGCTTTCTTATATAGGAATAGCGAGCAATTTTCACTGCCGTCGTCGTGACTTATAACGTAGTCGCACACCTTTTCGGCTTCTTTGAGGTTATTCAGATCCAGATACCCGTACAGCACCGGGGCGAGTGCCTCTGCCGTCAGTTCGGTTTTATCGGGATTTTCCAGTCCGCCTTCATGTTCGAAAGCGTATATCAAAGCGTTCGGATTCGAGAACAGACATTTCATTCTCGATACGTTGATTTTTTTAAGTCCGTAAAGCCCGTTTGTTCTGGACTCGGTCACGCTCGCGTAATATTTTTTGTCTTTATCCGACGCGTCGAGAATTCGCGAGGGAAAGTTTATCTCGATTTTATCGATTCCGCACGCCTGCATAACCAAAGGCAGATCGTTTACATAAGTATCCCTTTCGAACTTTTCGTAGTTGTAACGTTTGGCTGCTTCTATCCATTTGTCCGGGTTTTTCCCGAAGAAATCTATGACGTTTTCGATTCTGTCTTTTCGGACGCTTAAATATCCGGCACCCAAAGCGCAGCACGACTCGTAATCTTCGTACAATTCGCTTTTACGATCGTATGCGTTCGCCATGTTGATTTTCGCAATCGCGCTTACGAGAGCGGATTTGTTCTTGCTTGCGGCGGCTGCCAGACGAGCCGCGGACTCGGAATAGCCCTTTACGATTGCCTCTTTTAACCGTGGTCCGAAAATTAACGCGCGATCGCAGACGCACGTGGCAAAATCTCTGCCGGCAAAAGCCCAGTCGATGTTCTCCGCGCAAACCCAGCACAACTCCCACGGATCCATTATCTTATCGTATTTGCCTATCGCCGCTTTTTCGGGCGTTTTCGTTATGTCGCGCAAATATCTTATATAAGCGATTGCTTCGTCGCGGGTGAGCAACCACAATAAATCGGTGTTGAACTTCACCGTCGGCTGCGGGTTCGCGGTGTAACGGATTTCTCTGTCTCCGCAATAATTCGCCAGCGCGTCAACGGAGCCGAGCGCTTCTCTTATCATATCGTAAATCTCGGGCTTTATTACGGGCGCGATGCGGACGGAGAATTTCGCAAGCACACTTTCCTCCGGCTCGACCGGCGGAAAAAGGTAAACGAGAATCCATCCTGCGAAAACGCACAAAGGAAGATTCAGTGCCGCGCACAACGCGCACAAATACGGAGAATATTCCGCTCCCGACAACATCCCCGACAGAGTCAGCGGCATAATAAGCAAACAAATATACGCCACGATTGCGCGTATGCGGTCGGTGACGGCAAGAAATATCAGTCTGCAAAGCGCGACCTTAGGGTGACGCTTCGCTTTTTCAATCAATTTTCTTTGCGCCGCAAGTTCGTGTTCGACAGTTTCGCGCCTATACCCCTTGATTCTCGCTCCGCGAATGATCGCGCCTACACCGTATTCGATTGCAACAAACGCAGCCGCCGCGACAAACGCTATCGCACACTCCTTTATGTACATTCCTCGCGAAAAGAAGCCGAGCACCGTGCAGGTCATACACAATATGAACGTGAAGAAATGCATCATCTTTACTTTGAACGTTTTAAGCATAATCGCCTCTCAAAATCCTTTTTATCATTACCGAACTATTATACCACATCGCAGGATAAAAGGCAACAGTAAAAAGCCTCGTTAAAAAAGTCTTATTATAATTTTGCCCCTTTTTTGAAAATTCTTAATAATATTTTAGCATGACAAACAAAAAGCGACGCAATCCCACATTTTGCGACGCCTTCATATCGTCCCCCCCCCACGATTTTAGGTTGAAAATCAAGCGTATAATTGTCGTTTCTGCTCATTTTCGACTTGTTTTATAATTAAAAAGAGATAACTCAACCGGCAGATTTTCGGGTTTATACGAAAAAGACACCCGCGGAAAATTCGCGAGCGTCTTTTTTCTCCCCCTTATATTGCGAGAAACTTTACGCTTTGATAAAAGTCAGGCAGCCGGCAGGCTTACCCTCTTCGCTCATGACGGTAATGCCGTTGGCGTGGCAGACGTTGTCCTTATTGAAAATGCAATTTGCAGTACAGGCGACGGCGGTATCGACGTTGTAGTCGGCTTTTTTGAAGTCGCCTGCCGCTTCGACGTCGGTTTTTCCGTTCACCGGCGTATAGGTCAGGCAGTCGGCGTGCTTATCCACGTCGATACACTTTGCGCAGCAGCAGTAGCCTTTGTTGTGCTTACATCTCGTAAGACCGCATTTTAAGTCTTTCATGGTTAATTCCTCCGAAAAATATTGGTAAGCGACGACGCTTACGTTATTATTTTTGCTAAAACGCAAATAAAATATTCCGCACTTGACAAAATTCTTGTTCCGTTATATAATATACGCAAAGAAAAAGGAGACTAAACCATGAAAGTAATTCTCTTGAAAGACGTTAAAGGTCAGGGCAAAAAGAACGACGTTATCGAGGTAAGCGACGGCTACGGCAGAAACTTTCTCATTAAAAACGGGCTGGCGACCGTGGCTACTTCCACGCAGGTGAACAGCATCAACATTTCCAAAGCCGCCGAAGAAAAGCGCAAAGCCGCCGAGAAAGCGGAAGCGATTAAACTGGCAAAGGAACTGGAAACCAAAACCGTCGTAGTGGAGATCAAGACGGGCGAAACGGGCAAACTGTTCGGCGCGCTCAACACGCAGGCTATTTCGGACGCGCTCAAAAAACAGGGCGTGGAACTGGACAAAAAGAAAATCGTTCTGTCCGACCCCATCAAATCCGTGGGCGAATACACGATAACCGTAAAACCTTACGCGGAAGTTTCGGCTAAACTTAAAGTAATCGTCAAAGCCGCCGAATAAACGAGCGTAATATTTTCGCCGCAAACGGGACAACATCTTTTTGCGGCGATTTTTTATAATCTTATGAAGATATTCGGTAAAAACAACGGCATCGAAAGCGAAAAAACTCGGACTGCTCGCATAAGCAAGCGGCTCGATCTTTTCGCGCGCGGCAAACTGAAAAAGCGCGGCACTACCGCTTTGTGTCTGGGCGGCGGCGGAGCGCGCGGTTTTGCTCACATCGGCGCGATCAAGGCGTTCGAAGAAGCCGGGCTTTCGTTCGACATAGTTGCCGGAACGAGCGTCGGGGCGATCGTGGGCGCGCTTTACGCATACGGCGTGTCGGCGGAGCGCATGATGAACTACGCCTCTTTTTTGAGCGCGAAAGAAATTCACAACGGCAACCTGCTCGTTCCCAACGACCCGAACAAAATCGCGCGGATAATAACCGATTTTTGCGGCGACGCGACTATCGAGGACATAAACGCAGCCGGGGGCAAGCGTTTTGCGTGCGTTGCGGTGGACCTTATCTCGGCAAGTCAGGTGTTTCTCACCGAGGGCAACGCGGCGACCGCGGTAGCCGCTTCGGCGTGCGTGCCGCTGTTTTTCAAGCCGGTCGAATACAACGGCATGCACCTCGTGGACGGCGGCGTTCTCAATAACATTCCGACAGACCTATGCCGTATTCTGGGAGCGGACCGCGTCGTGACGGTGGACGTTCACCCCGGCAGAGGGACCGGCTCGGACAAGACGAGCGTTCCGGCGGTACTGAAAACCGTGTTCTCGATTATGAGCACCAATTCGTCGGTTGCCGGAATAATCGACTCGGACGTGCTTATCCCGGTGGACACCGAAGGCTTTTCGTCGTCAAAAAAGGACGGCTACCGCGAGATGTTCGACCGCGGCTATCGTGCGGCAAAAGAAAAAATCTACGACATAACCGAAGTTATGTTCAAATAATTTTATAGAAAGGAGTAAAAAAACAATGATTAAACACGTTGTAATGTGGAAATTCAAACCCGGAACGGAAAAAGAAGCGTCCGAATTTTTGCAGGCTTTGCGCGACCTCGACGGCAAAATCCCCGAACTGCGCTCGATGGAAATCGGCAGAAACGAAGGCAGCGCGGACAACTGCGACGCGGTGCTTATCACCACTTTCGACGACTTCGAAGGACTGCACGCGTATGCGACCGATCCGTTGCACGTCGCCGCGTCCTCGCTCTGCAAAAACATACGGGTAAGTCGCCACGCGGTGGACTTCGTAATCGACGAAAAGTAATATAAGGCAACGATAAAAGTCTCCCTTTTACGCAAAGAGAGACTTTTTTGTTTTCGTTTTTATCCGATTATTTGCTTAAAATTTCGACGAACGCACGCGCTTTTCTTTCTATTTCGGCGTAGTCGTCGTTCGCAACCGCCGCTTTGGACACGATCCCGGACGAAATGCCGGTTCCCGCCGCTCCGGCGTTCAGATAATCGGGGAGGTTTTGCTCGGTCACGCCGCCGACTGCAAAAAATTTAAGGTGCGACAACGGCGCCGCGAGTGCGGAAAGGTATTCGGGAGTCACGCATCCCACCGGGAACAGTTTTATTACGTCCGCGCCTGCACGGTGAGCAGCCATGGCTTCGGTTGCGGTGAACGCGCCCGGAACGGACACAAGCCCGAGTTCTTTCGTTCTGCCGATGACTTCCGCGTTCACGTCGGGCGAAACGATGAGTTTCGCGCCTGCTTCCGCCGCTATATCGACCTGCTCGGGCGACAGAACCGTGCCTGCTCCAACAACCATTTCGTTGCCGAAATTTTTATTAAGCAAACGGATTTTCTCGGCGGTCTGCTCGTCGGACGTGCTTTTATCCGCCGAAAAAGTGACTTCCGCAGCCTTCACTCCGCCGCGCCAAAGAGCCTCGCCCACGCGCTCGATTTTTTCAAGCGGCACGCCGCGCAGAATGACTATCAGTCTGCTGCGTAAAATCGTATTAAGAGTAACGTTATCCATTATATTTCCTCGTAAGTTTTTCTTTCAGTATATACCCGAGCGGCGATTTTGTCAATAATTTTCTTGTCCGAAAACCGCACGCGCGATAATTTTCGCCCTTTTCCTCGCCCTTTTAACGCCCTTATCGCATTGACAAACCGCTCGCTTTGTGCTATAATAACGCTCGTATAAGTACCCGTGGTGGAATTGGATACCATTTCAGCCTCCGACGCTGACGGTTCGGGTTCGAGCCCCGACGGATACACCAAAGTTAAGTGTAAATCGAAGCAATCGGTTTGCACTTTTTTTATTTACGAAATTTTTTGAAATAACTTTAGCGCACTTCCCCTTCGATTTTCAACGCACTTGAATTTAATTTACTTTTATGCCGGAGGCGAGTTCGAAATGGTACTTTGCTATTCCGAGGTCTAGTTTGGTGTAGAAGCCTAAACCTGCTTTGGCGGTTACCGAGCCGTTTTTGAGCGTGAAGAAAAACTTTTGCCGATTTAGCGCGGTGGGGGCTTTAAGCGCGGCGTTTACGCCTTTTGTAAACCAATCGGGCGCGGGGACGTCGGACGAGCAGACTTTGTCCGGCGTTTTGCTTTTACGCGGCATACCCTGCGTTTTGCCGTAGCCGATTGCGATGACGAGCGCGAGTTTTTCGCCCTTATCTACCGTGCAGGAGGTTTTCGCTTTCGAATAGGTCAGCGCGACCCAGCAGGTATTAAGTCCGAGCGACTGTGCGATAAGCACGAGTTTTTCGCCGTAATAGCCTGCTTTTTCGCTTAAATCGGCGCCTTTTTTGCCGACGACGGCGATATAGTTTTTTACGTTTTCGAACTTTCCGTAATGAGCCGCCGCTCCGCCGAACGCCTTATCCTCGTTCGTCGCGAGTTGGAAATTAAGTCCGCTTTCTTCGTTTATTTCCTCTATCGCGCGGAGCAGAGCGGCAAGCGTTTCGCCTTCGATTTTTCGGTCGGTGTAGGCGCGCACCGAATGTCTTTCTTCCATTGCCCGTAATAAATCCATATTCACCTCCGCCGCCTTTCTCACGGCGACTTTTACTCTTTTCGCCGATTAAAACGGCGAGTTTTTCTCCTTTACTTCAATATTTTGCGGATGACGAACAGTTGCGTGCGTTGCGGGAGCGCGTTCAGTAGCAGTAGCAGTGCGTTGCGGTTTATCGAATAGGCGAACGCCGGGTGTTTTTTCGCGAGAATTTTAAGCGTTTTGCGAGCGATTTTCTCGGGCGGAACGCATTTTGCTTCCACGCTGCACACGATTTTGCGGAAACGGGCGGCGTTGCACTTATAAAGCGAAGTGTTTTCGCAGAATTTTTCGAGCGCGGAGGTACTTGCGCCCAGCATACCGGTTTTTACCGCTCCGGCACGCAGCACCGACACGGACACGCCGAGAAGTTGCGCTTCCATTGCGAGCGAGTAGGCGTATTTGTCGAGCGCGGCTTTGGTGACGGCGTACACGCCGGTAAACGGCAGCGGATCGAGGGGAGCGAGTTCGCTCGTGGTCATGACTATGCGGCTGCCCTTTTTGAGAAGCGGCATGACCGCCTTATTGACGTAATACGCGCCGAACACGTTTATCGCGAATATTTTTTCGAACGCCTCGGACGGCATTTCGACCAGCGAATCCAGCATGTACAGCCCTGCGTAGTGAACGACGGCAAACAGTTCGTCCGTCGTCTTTTTTATTTTCTCGACCGCGGCGATAACGCTCTCTTCGCTCCCGACGTCCGCAACGAGCGGAATGACGTTTTCGCTCTCTATGCACGCGGTTATATCGAGCGCGAAAACGCCGTAACCCGCCTGCGTGAACGCTTTGACGGCGGCTCTTCCCATTCCTCCGTTTGCGCCCGTTATTAAAACATATTTCATAATTCACCTCGCTATTTGCCGTATTTCGCTCCGAATTACGCAGATTTTGCTTTTTTATTGCTCGTCGCCCTGCAGCAGATTGCTCTCCTCGCCGGACTCGTCCACGGCGACGTTTTTAAGCCGTTTCGCGATTGCGCGCGAGCGGACTCCGACCAGTTCTTCGAGGTCGCGGTCGGCAAGATTTATGCG
Source organism: uncultured Clostridia bacterium (assembly GCA_934229275.1). Lineage (GTDB taxonomy): Bacteria > Bacillota > Clostridia > Christensenellales > Pumilibacteraceae > Neoclostridium. The sequence continues at coordinate 28,213 of CAKQDN010000003.1, forward strand.
TTTTCGCACCTGCTCGATAATCTCGTTGAATTTCTCGAATTCGGTACGCACCGAGCCGAGAATAGCCCACACCTCGTTGGTCTTTTTCTGAATGGCGAGCGTCTGAAAGCCCGTTTGCAGGCTGTTTAATAGCGCCGCCATAGTGGTCGGACCCGCGACCGTAACGGAGTATTTTTGCTGCAATTCTTCCACGAGTCCGAGTTTTACGACCTCGGCGTACAGTCCTTCTATCGGAAGGAACATGATTGCGAAGTTGGTGGTTCGGGGCGGACAGATATACTTTTCTTTTATGTCCTTTGCCATGCCCTTGATTCTCTGCACGAGTTCTTTTTGCTTGGTTTCGTACAGCGCGAAGTCGTTTGCCGTGTAAGCGGCGAGCATGTCGTTATACAGCGTGTAGGGGAATTTCGAGTCGATCGGGAGCAGCACTTCTCCGTCGCTGCCGCCCGGCATTTTTATCGCGAATTCGACCGGATCGCGCCCTGCTTTGTTCGTGACGACGTTTTTGACGTACTGCGACGGCGCGAGAATCTGCTCGATTATCGCTCCGAGTTGAATTTCTCCGAAAATGCCCGTCGTTTTGACGTTGGACAGTACTTTGGTAAGGTTGCCGACGTCTTTGGAGATGCTCTGCATTTCGCCCACGGTTTTGCCGACCCTTTCCAACTGCTCGCTTAAAACCTTGAACGATTCGCGGAAGCGGTCGTTGAGCGTTTCGGTTAGTTTTTCGTCCACCGTCTGCTTGATTTCGGCGAGTTTCTGCTCGTTGCTCTTCTGCATCGCGGCGACGTTGCGTTCGAGCGTCTGACGTACGGCTTCGAGTTTTTCCGCCTGACTGCGTTCCATGGCTTCGAGCCGCAGTTCTATCGCCTTGTTGCGCTCCTCGATTTTTCGGTTCATCGAGTCCAGTCTTATAGCCACGTTTTCCGCGGATTTGTCGCCCGATTTTTCGAGCGCGGACGAAATTACGCCCACGTTTTGCGAAAACGCCGAAACGATTTCTTTTTTGTCGCGTTCGTCGAGCGCGGTTACGTTCTTGTTTTTGCCGATCGTCACAAGCAAAATTATACTTAAAACGACGCTCACCGCCGAAAGTCCGAGAATTATCCACTCCGTCATTGTTTTTCCTCCGCAAGCCGAGTTTTTACGCGATAATTGTACCATATTTTCGCCGCTCTGTCAATCCCGGACGAAACGCGCGGCTCTCTTACTCAAAACGAAAAAACGCTCCCGATACTTACGGGAACGCTCTTTTTTAACCGATTTATCAGTACTTCATTTTAAGGATATTGCGGCAAAGCGGAATCGCGACCGCAACGCCGCCTGCCAGCCACGCCAGCGGATCGCCGAAACACAGCGCCGCATACGAGGCAAGGCTCGCCGAAGCCGTTATCGCTCCGCCGTTTACCAGCACGGGCAAAAACGCGCAGCCGAGTATTCTCGCAACCAGTTCGGCAACGCCGGCTCCTAAAACGTAGCCCGAGCGACAGACTCCCTGCGCCGCGCTTCTCGTAACTATTAAAAAGCCGAGAACGAAGTACATGGCAAAGTCGATGTAGATGTAAGTGTTGCCGAATTTTATGGTCTGCTCGTTGATTTTGTCGGGGCTTAAAAAGATATACTGATAGGCTCCGTTTATGCTGCACAGCATTCCGACGACGAAGCAGAACGCCGAGATAATAAGCATAATGTAAAGCGCCTGAATCGTGCCTTTTTTAATGCGTTCGTACTCGCCTTTTCCGAAGTTTTGCGCGTTGTAGCCCAGCATACCCACGCCCAAACCGTTGTGCAGCGACATTAAAAAGTTGTTGAGTTTGGTCGCCGCTCCGAAGCCGTTTTGCGCAGGCGTTCCCGGCACCATCGTTCCGTCCGCGCCGATATCGAATTTGACGAGCGCGCCCTGCATGACTATAATACCCACCGCAAGCACGGAATATTGCAGTCCGAGCGGCACGCCCTGCTTTAGGTGTTCGCCGATGTCGCTGCCGGGAATACGCCAGTCCTCTTTGCGGACGCGCAGTTTTTCGTAGCGGACGAGCGTGTAGACAAGGCAGGCGACGAAACTTATTAGTTGCGCGAGCACCGTTGCGATCGCGGCTCCGGCAGGTCCCATTCCGAACGGAACGAGGAACAGAATGTCCAGCCCGACGTTGAGGGCGGTGGAAATAATGAGGAACACGAGCGGCGTTACCGAGTCGCCGTACGCGCGCAGCACTCCGCACACGAAATTATAGCCGACCTGCGCCACTATTCCGAGAAAGATTATAAAGCAGTAGTCGTACGCTGCCGAGTAGACTTCGGCATTGTCGGGTGTGACGTTTATAAGTCGCAGCATAAGCGGCAGCGTCGTCACCGACAACGCGGTGAGAACAGCCGAGATTATCAGCGACAGATAGATTTGCGTGACGAAAGACGCGCGCACGCCCTTTTCGTCGGACCTGCCCACTCTCGCCGCGGTTATCACTCCGAATCCTCCCGTGCATCCGAACGCGAACTGCAAAAACAGGAACGTAAGCGGAAAAGTATCGTTTACGCCGGCGACCTGCTCCGCCGACAAAACCTGACCGCATATCGCGGCGTCGGTTAAAACGTAAATCTGTTGCAGCAGTTGCGACAGTATTATCGGCGCGGCGTATTTGAGAATCACGAGCCACGGCTTACCCGTCGTTAAATCCGACGGACGCATGAGCCTTTTTAAAAATCCTTCTTTTTTGGTTGTTTTTTCCATTCGTGCGATCTCCCTTGAAAGAAAATCGGACATATTATACAATAGCGCGCGGAAAATAGCAATTAAAAACGCTTAATTTCGCGAAATTGAAAAACGGGTGAAAAGTGCCTTATTTTTTTGGAGAAAAACATGAAAAACGCCCTCCCGAGAAATAAGGAAGAGCGTTTGAGTTTTTATTCTATATAATCAATAACAACTTTGTCGTATATTTCGCTAAAAGATAATCCGTCAAATATTTTCTTTTGCAAAAAATCATTCACGGACAAATGTAAGTTTGAATTTCCGAACTTACAAACAATTCTTCCCGTGTCACCGGAAGTTGTATCGGATATGTCATATAATGCATAACCGGTTGGCGTTCTTTCCAAAAAATATGTCTTATTTTTGTACATGAAAGAAAACTCGTGTCCTATATGTAACGCTTCACATAAACCATTATACTCTGCCGCTTTCATTTTTTACCTCCGAAATATTTTCCTATACGACTCAATTCGCTATCAAACAATGACCTCGCCGGTTGGCGCTCTCCATTAACGTAATCATGTGCGTGCAAGTATGTTTTCCCTCTATGCATTGAAAAATCATAATCGACTATCGCGGTATGATTATCGTTATAATAACGAAACTGTCGTACTTCTCCTCTTGAATTCTTGCCGATATAAGCCCTGCTTGAATGCGACTCTTCCGGCAATCCGTGTTTACAAAAACCAGCCTTTCCTTTTATACTTTTACTCCGTATATTTTTTCAACGGTTTCATATTGATATTGCACATTATTGCCAACTGCAAAGGTTCCTCTACCTCCCATTTCTACTAACCCTCCTTGAAGAGATATAATCCACCGGAATAAGAGGACCCTGCATTTCAGCAAACGGCTCGCCAAAACAAATAATTGCAGAAGGTTCTATTTTCCTTAACATTTCATTGTATCCGCGCATAAAACAGCCTCTGCTTTTTTTGCAACCTATTGTTCCGACTGCGACAACCGAACCCTTTTCTATTCCGTCAAAACAGTAATCAAAAGTCGAAACGTCTCCCCAACTTGCGTTCGGGACGACAATCAACCCATGCTTTTGCCAATAGGCTCCACACCAACGACTTTTAAAAATATTAAACAATTGCACCGCTTGCGGCATATCCTTATACAAACTATAATCAGGCGATATTAAAAATCTATACTGACTTAATCTTTTCATTACTCGCTCCGGATTATTATACAAAACTTCCATGCGATAGTCGTCAATATAAAAATGAACGCCCTTTCGTTTGTTTTCGTCGATATCATTGACTTTTATATCACTATAACTGATCAAATCGACATTTCCTAAATCGAGTTCTGTTTTTCGGATAATAGGAATATTCCATTTCCCGAACGCATCGAACTCATTGCGTAAAAAGGTCTGTTTCGACCTTGCTTCGAATGATTTCATATATCATTCCTCCTGTTAAAATGTCAGCCTTTGGCTGCCGTCAATTATGGTTGACATAAAAGATAGGAAGTGATATACTGTTATCGGATATGTGCAGCAATGCACTCCCGAAAGGCGCTTAATCGTTGTTGCAGCAACTTTTAGGCGCTTTTCTTTTATGCTTAACGTAATCTTTTTAATATTTCAGTCTTGTTTGTGCTGATAAAAGCGAAACTTTATATTTATCCGCTATTTCTTTGGCAGTCATGTTTTTGGTTGCCTCGTACGGCATCATAATTTCGCCGCATAACGCCATTGCCTGCCATTCTGCACTGTAAGCACGTTGAATTTTATTATTCTCAAAACTTCTTTGAAAAGCAGGCACATACCCCAATTTGTATAACATCACATGGCACATTTCATGCATGATATGGTTTCTGTACCCGCCGATTTGTTTGTAATACGCGCCTTCGTATACGCTGTTTTTTATCTTTATCGTAAACGTTCCTTCGTTTAAATCTATATCTGTTGCCGCGGGAACGTTCTTCGGTAGTTCTTCGTCATCAACTATAACGTAACTGACGTTTCCCAATTTATCGCAGAATCTGTCCAACAGTTCGACCACGGGAACACTCTCATCGCACGAAAGACTAAACATTTTTCTGAAAACGCCCGCTATATTTCTTAGTTCCAATCGCGAACACGGTTCGGTAATATAATCCAACTTTTTACCTCCTTATTTTTTACTTAATAATTCCATTATCGCTTTTGCGGTATCGTCATCCATTTCGTCAAACGACCGCTGAAACTGCAAAGCGACTTTTCTTTTATTCTCCGGAGTAGAAATCAGGTTCATTTTTATCTGCGTTTTCGATTGCTCGACCGCGTCTGTTAGTTCCGCTTGTTCCGACGGAGACAAATTATAATGCTCCGTAATCGTTTGTATCCAGTCTTCCGGTACGTTTCTTTTTCCGCTCTCTACGGCAGAAACAAAAGGCGTTTTAACATTAAGAACGGCGGCAATATCTCCCATAACTTCGTGATGTTTTATTCTTTGCATTCTCATAAATTCGCCGAATTTCGTGTATGTCATTTTCATAACCTCCTGTGGTTCTACTTAATTATACACCGTAAATTTTCATTTGTCAACAAAAATCGCTTAATTTTTTTAATCTTTTTTTGATTAATTAGAGTTTGCAGAAAAAGTTAAACCATAAATATAAAATTTTATTCGGAACAATACGCAAAAACGCCCTTCCCGAGAAAAGGGAAAAGGCGTTTTGGTTTTATTCGAGAGTTATTTATTCGAGAGTTATTTCGACTACGCGCGATATAAGGCTCGTTCCGTAAGGAAACGGCGGAAAATCAGTATTCTTTTACGTCGCCGAGCAGGATTTTTTTAAGATTTTCGCTTAAAATTTTGCGGTTTTCGTCGTCCGCGAGGCTGAAACGGTTGCCGTCGTTGGGCGTGCTTAAATAGTTCCACACGCAGTAGGAAATATCGTGGCGTTTGAGAAGCAGGATGACGTCGTTCATCCAGTGTTCGCGCCAGGCTATATTGGCGTGGCGGATAGTTCCGAACTCGCCGCACCACACGATTTTGCCGGGATGTTTGTCTGCAAAGTCGAGCGCGGGGCGCAAGGCGTTTTCGAGCGCGCCTATATCCATTTTTCCGCCGTTATCGAGGTATTCGTCGCGGAATCCGAGCGTTTCGCCGCACTCGATATACCGCTGCGCGTCGCACGGGTAGGGCATATCGCGATTGTAGTAGACCTGCCATATTTGCAGGACTCCCTTCTGATGCGTGAAGTTGTGCGGATAGTACATGTGGAACGTGTAAACCAGTTTCGGGTCGTCCGTGACGGCAATTTCGCGCATGGACGGCGGATTATTCCAGTCGTTGCCGCCTGCCACAACGTACGATTCGGGCGCGATCAAGCGGATCTCCGCCAGTGTTTTAAGCCACAGCGCGTTCCAGTCTGCGCTGCTTCCGCGCACTTCGTTGAGAAGTTCGAACGCCACATGCGGCTGATCTTTATATCTTTTTGCGAAATTTTTCCACAAAGCGATAAAGTTATCTTTAAGTTCGTCGCTTTCGAACAGCGAAACGGGAAAATCGACGTCGCAGTAGTTGCCGATCGCCTTGTGCAGATTGAGAACGACGTTTAAGCCCTCGTTTTTGCACCATTCGACGAAGTTGTCGATAAGGCGCATAATTCGCTCGCGCAGAACGCCGGGCTTTTCCTCGACCACTATCTGATCGAAGCCGAGGCGGATATGGTCGAAGCCGAGCGACGCGATGTACTTAACGTCCTTTTCGGTTATGTACGATTCGAAATGCTCGAAGTCGCCGACGGTGAGATCGAGCCGCTTGTCCATCGGAATACAGTTAAACCGCTTGTAATTGGTAAGCCAGCCTCCTATTCCCATACCTTTTTCGTGTCCTTTCCACTGCATGAATATTTACTCCTTTTCGCGTTTTGCAATTTTTGCCAATATTCTATAACTTCGGCTTTTTCGCGTTGGATTTTTCCCGTTCGGGGCTTATTCCGAACGTTTTTTTGTACATTCTCGAAAAATACAGTCGGTCGTTGTAGCCGCAGGCAGCCGCGACTTCGCCGACTCCGAGTTCTCCGAACGAAACCGAGAGCAGTCTTTGGGCTTTGTCCATGCGCATTTTATTCAGCAGTTTCAGCGGCGGCATACCGTACGCGGCAGTAAACAGCGTTCGGAAATAATCGTCGCAATAATTGCTGTTTTTCACGGCTTCCTTAAGGCAGAAATCGGGGCGTGAAAAGTTTTCGCATATATCGAAATAGACCTTTTCCACCGCTCCGCTGCCCGAAAAGCACTCTTTCGACTGCAACAAAACGGCGTTTTTGAGCGGAACGAGCAGGCTTTCGCTTATCGCGCGGTCGGAATAAAAATAGTAGTTCATTATCCTTATAAGCGACGAAACGCTGCCGATTGCCGTGTCGCGCACCTCGGTAACCTTTTTAATTTCGCCGAGATCACAGTAGACGCAGACGTTCTTGAATTGCCGCTCCGACGCGGATCCGTGCATCACTCCGCGCGGTATAATCAGTATTTTGCCGGGCGAGAACGGTATATTCCGCTCGCTCGTGCGCATGACCCCGTCGCCATCGACGTACAGCACTATTTCTTCGCTGCAGTGCGCGTGCATGGGAAAACTTTTTACGTTGTCGTCGGTGACCGACATATTAAATGTGTTTTCGCTCATTTTTCTCGCTCCCGAAGCATTGCCATTATACCGCCTTTTCCGCTTTAAAGTAAATAGCAAAAAGATAGCGGCTTATGGACAAAAGATAGATTTTTTAGTAAATCAAGTATACCCGAGAAAAAAAGAAAAGTCAACCGCGGCGAATACAAAAACGCCGGCGAAAAATACAATCGCCGACGTTTTTAACGCTATTTTGTTTTCACTGCGGTAATCAGAGAATGCCGCTTTCCTTAATCAGTTTTTCGATGTCGGTACCCTTAATTTTTTCCGTGACGTCTTTCAACAGCAATTTTTCCTTCATCGTAAGTTTCATGCTTGTTATGGGTTTTTTATCAAGTGCATAGTACACGGCTTTAAGAAGTTCGCGAACGTCGTATACGCTGCCCCACACTTCGGGTACCGCTCTGTCAATATCAAGTAAGGTATAAACCGATTCCATACCGGTACGCATCGAATATTCGATGGTGAAAATGGTGTCTCTCGGCGTTTCGGCAAACTGACCGATGAACGCAAAGTTTACCACTCCTTCCGGCACGACTTTGGGTCGATCACTGTTCTTTCTCGGACGGAAGAATGCGTTTATGAACGGCATATAGCAAGTAGTAGTGTTCGCTTTGGTTTTTGCATACTCGTCGATTTTTTCGAGCGGCAAACCGATGTGATACAGCCATTCGCGACAAACTTCTTCACCGGTACATTCGCGCATTGGCTTTTTGACATAGTTTCCGGGTCTGTCGGTATTGAGCGAATACAGCCATATAAGTACAGACTTTTTATCCTGCGATTTGAACTGGGGCTGACGGTTGATTGTCCAGGACATATACCAGTTGTCCACGCTGTCCTTGACGGTAACTATGCCGCCGGTGGTGACTCTGCCGGCACGGGGATCTCTGCGGCAGATTTTTTCGATATATTCGATAATCTCGTCGTCCGAGGTTTCGACGGTCGCGCTCATCCAATTTGTCTGATCGGGATAATCGCAGTAGTTGTCGGGATTGCCGAACGCAGGATCCTGAATTGCGATGTTTTTCCACAAATCCCAGGACTCGCCGCCACCCTTTCTCACTTTACTAAGATCCGGAGCGTGCGTCTGGTCGCCGTAACAACTCGTGTCGGTGCAACAGCCGTTGGTAATGAACACAAGATCGCTTTCGAGAAGGTCTATTTCGCCTTGCTGTCCGTTTTTAACATATTCGATTTTCTTTGCTACTTTCTTCTTTCCGTCTATGTCGAATACGACGTTTTTTACGTCCATTCCGTATTCCACCTTAACCCCGTGCGCTTCGAGATACTTCTGAAGCGGAAGAATAAGACTTTCGTACTGATTGTATTTGGTAAAGCGCAGTGCGGAAAAGTCGGGTAACCCGTCAATGTGATGTACGTATCTCTGGAGATAACGTTTCATTTCAAGCGCAGAATCCCATGCGTGGAAAGCGAACATCGTTTGCCAATAAAGCCAGAAGTTGCTGTTCCAGAAATTGTCGTCGAAATAGTCGCTTATTTTTTTGTCCTCGAGATCTTCTTCGGGCGTCATGAACAGTCTGTTTATCTGCATGGCGGCTTCTTTATTGAGTCCGAATTTGTTGTCGGTATGCGCGTTTTCGCCGCGATTGACGGTTGCGCGGCAGAGCGAATAGTTGGGGTCTTTTTTGTTGAGTCTGTAATACTCGTCAAGGACGGAAAGTCCGGGGTTCTCAAGCGAAGGAACGTCGCGGAACATTTCCCACATAACTTCGAAATGGTTGTCCATCTCTCTGCCGCCTCTCATATAATAACCTTGTCCGGCAAACTGTCTGCCGTCGCACGAACCGCCGGCTATGTCGAGTTTTTCCAGAAGGTGAATATGTTCGCCTTTCATCTGACCGTCGCGAACGAGAAAGAACGCCGCCGATAGACCGGCAAGTCCCGTTCCGATAATATAAGCCGATTTTCCGTCCACACCCTCGGGTTTGACCGGATGCGCGAACGCTTCGTAATTGCCTGCTCCGTAATACATAATCAAATTACCTCCGATTTGTTTTATGGCTACATTATAATCCCTCGGAAAATAAATTGCAATAATCGATGTTTCGGTTTTGTCGTATTCTGCGACGGTAAGAAAAAAGTGTAGTAAATTTTGTCGTTTCGTCCGGATTGTATAAAAAAGCCCGCCTTTTTCAAGACGAACTTTTTGTTTTCCGTATTTTATTTACAGCCGAAATTTTCAAGCGCAAGGTTAATCGTGCCGTCGGTTATTCTGCCCACACGCTCGACTATCTCTTTGGGCTTTTCGCGCATGTCGTCGCGAATCCACTCCAAAAGAACTCCGACAAAGGCATATTTATAGAAATCGGCAATATATTTTTTATCCTCGTCGCTTATCGTCCACCCGCATGATTTTTCATCTACGACGTTTTTCAAAAGCGGATATACGATTCGGTACAGATATTGTTCCAGCATTTCGAGAGATACCGAATGATAAATGTTATCGATAAATATTTTATCCTGTTTTGCCAGTTCGAACACGGACAAAAAACCCTCTTTCCATGTGGCGTAAGTTCGGTTTTCTTTAAGTACTTTGTCGGTATCCTGAATACATATCCATTCCACGAGATCGTACACGTCCTGGAAATGATAGTAAAAGGTCTGCCGATTTATTCCGCAGTCGTCGGCAATGTCCTGCACCGTGATTTTATTGAGTTTTTTCTCTTTAAGAAGATTTTTAAGCGAAGCCGCTATGGCTTTCTTTGTGATATTGCTCATTATTTTCCCTCTTCGGTTTTTTACAAGTAAATTATATCCGCCCAACGCAAAAAAGTCAACGAATATGCGTTAAAAACGCCCAAATCAACGTCGTTATTGCCTCTTGTTTCCGAATAAAAGAGAAAAACGCGCCCCTCTTAAATAAAAAAACGGCTTAGAAGGGATCAGATTTCTCACTTACGAATAAGACGGCGGCAGGAGCGTACATCAGGTACGTGACTGCCACCGTCTTTATGACGTAAGGGAAATAGATGCGCCCTCTTAAATAAAAACGGCTTAGAAGGGTTGCAGATTTCTCACTTACGAATAAGACGGCGACAAGGGCGCGTACTCGTGGTACGTAACCGACGTCGCCGTCACGCTATAAAAGCGGAAGATGCGCCCTTATAAGCCGTTTTGGTGGACCAGCGCGGAGTTGAACCGCGGTCTTACCGCCGTAAGAAAGGCTTTCTACACGTTTAGTCTGCGTTTGGTTTCGAAAAAAAGATTCCGCAGACGAACGCTTTTTTTCATGCCTTCGGAAGTCCTGCGAGCGCGGCAGAAGGTTAAGACGCGCAGGCGGTACCCCACTTTGGATGGCGTTTTTCTCTCCGTCGTGGGCAGCGGAAAGAGAAACGGTGCTTAAAAATTAAATTAAGCAGCGAGCGCTACGGGAGCGCTGTAGGTTTTGCTATTGTTAGCGTTTAAATTTAGGTTTCGTTTTTAACGGAGCCGAACCTCCGACGTGCTTTTCCGTTCCGCAGACGGCAATCGATGCCGTTACTGGCCCGTACGGATATATTTTACCACAAAACGCGGCAATTTGTAAAGTCTTTAATGAGAAAAAACGGCGAAAGGAGCAAAACGGTGCCGAATTATGCGTTTTCGGCAGACGTCGGAGCCGTTTCGGACTGCTCGGCGGCGAGGCGCGCGGCGAGTTTTTTCTCGTCTTTATTCATGACGACGGCGAGCCATATCCAGGCGACCGTCATGGTAATCGCCCAGGAGAGAGGATAGAGCATGAACAAAAACCACAGTTGTTTATAGAGCGGGAACACGACGTAGATCCAGAAGATACGGAACACGCACGTTCCCACAAGCACGATCAACATGGAGGTTATCGAATAGCCGACTCCGCGCAGCGAATAAGTCACGACTTCCATTATTCCGTCGAGGAAGTAGGTTCCGCCTATTATGGCGAGTTTTTCAAACGCGTAGGAGATAATTCTCTGCGTATCCTCGGGGTCGCCGTTGCCGTTCATGAAGATTTTGCAAAGAGGTGTATGGAATGCGACGGCAAGACCGCCGGCGACGAGTCCTGCGATCGACACGAACGCGACGCTTATCCACACGCAGCGGCGTATTCTTTTATAGTCGCGCGCGCCGTAGTTCTGCCCGACTGCGGTGAGAGCGGTTGCGCTTATGCTTGCCATAATCGCGTAGACGTAGCCTTCTATCTGCGATGCGAGCGAGCAGCCGTTGACGACGTCGCTGCCGAAACTGTTGACGGCGGACTGCAACAGGACGTTGGAGATGTTGAAAAGCGTGCTTTGCAGTCCCGTGGGGACGCCGAGCCGCATGATTTCGCCCAGCGCTCTGCCGTTTATTTTAAGTTTTTTGAAGGACAGGCGGATAAAGCCTTTGTTTTTAATGAGAGTGATGACGACGAGGATCGCGGAAACCGCCTGACTGAACACGGTTGCGATCGCGACGCCGGCTACTCCCATATTAAAGCACACGACGGTGACGATGTTCACGATGATGTTGATGACGCCTGCCGCGGTGAGGTAGATGAGCGGACGTTTGGTGTCGCCGGTTGCGCGGAGCATGGACGCTCCGAAGTTGTACACCATGGAGAACGGGCAGCCGAGGCAGACTATTTCAAGATAAGTTGCGGCGTCGTTTAACTGGACGTCGGGCGTTCCCATAACGCCGAGCAGGGGGCGCGCAACGAAGAATCCGACCGCGCCGAATATAACTCCGGCGATTACGCTGACGACCATGGACGTATGCAGGACGGTATCGCCGTACTCGGCGTTTTTCGCTCCGAATGCGCCTGCAAGGACTACGCCTGCGCCGACAGATAAGCCTATGGCGAAGTTTGTCAGAAGCGCGTTGAGCGATCCGGTCGAGCCGACCGCGCCCACGGCATTGTTGCCGACGAATTTACCCACGACTATCATATCGGCGGAGTTGAACAGCAGTTGCAGAATACTCGTGAGAATAAGCGGCACCGCAAAGGCAAAAATTTTGGGAAACAGTTTGCCTTCCGTCATGTCTATTTCGTGTTTTTTCAGGGCTTTTTCCGACATTATCCTTCTCCCGAGCAAATCAATGAAAAGTCCTTTCATTTTAACACAAAAAAAGGCGTTTTGCAAGCGAAAACTTACTTTTTTAGTAAAAAAGTAAGCAAAAAACTTTTGAGTCAGGTGGGCGTTAATGTCAAAGTTAGTTTTTCTGTTTATGCGTGATAGAAAAACCAACCTCACTTTTTTGGAAAAAAGCAGGCAACTTGAAAAGAATAAAAAAGCCGCCGTCCAAAGCAATTAGGACGACGACCTTATACAAAAGAAGAGAGAAAAGCAAATTAGCTTTCCGATCTGTCAAATTAACGTAACTTTATTATCGGTTAACTTCTTTCCGACAACTCTGCCGATTACAACTGTGCGCCTTCGTCGTAGTCTTTACCGAAAGTATCTTCTTCGACGGAAGCCTGCGTTGCGATTACTTTTATTCCCATTTCGATTTCCGAAACGTCGTCGGGAGTGAGCGCGTTTACTTCGTTACCGACGGTTTCGGGCATGCGTATCTGCAAAAGCGTAACGATTGCCTGACCGGGAGTAAGGTCGTTTTCACTGTTCACGCCTTCGCACAAATCTGCAAACGTGCATGCTAACCAATTTTCCGAATTGACGTTTTCACGCTTGAACATTGCGGCAAGATAAGTGGTTGCGGCAGTATTGTCGCCTTCTTCGTTCCACGCCTGCGGAACGGCGGTAGCGCAATTGAGGTACTGCGACAACTTGTATTCTTCGTTCGATTTGTTAGTTCCCGCCGTTTCACCGACAAAATTGATGCCATACGAATACTTAAGAGCAACGTTACCCTTGTTGGTAATGCGAAGAGCGATGACCCTGGTGTAGCCGGGTTCCCAGATTATGTCTTTAAACAAATCGTCGGCACCTTTAAGGTCTCTCCAGGTTTCTCCGTCGAGAGAATATTCGACGCCGACGGTAAGGCTGCCGGATTTAACGACGTTATTGCTCGAAACGGCGGTGTCGGTCAACCATGCGTACGTTGCGCCGACCAGCGTGCAAACGCAAAGAGCGATTGCGGCGATTGCACCGAGCAAAATGTTTTTCTTTTTCATAATACTTCTCCTTTACTCCGTACTGCGGACTCAATCAACGTTTCCGCAAATCGAGTTTCTTTCGCGCGCATACGTTATTTTTGCGCTACGATAAAGAAAATCAATAATATAATAACACAAATTTTTCTTATCGTCAACTGTTTGATAGCGATTTTTGCGCTTTTCTTAAAATTTTTCAGGACAAGTTTCGGATTTTGTCGGTTTTTGTCGCAAAACGCAGAAAATATAGTTTTGCTTGGGCGCGGAGACTTTTTTTGGCGTCCGTAAGCATAAAATCTGGGCACTCCTATGCAATAAGTCGTAACCCGACCGCCCGCGAAATCATAAAAATAATTATGAAGATTTGTGTGTACGCGATTGCGAAAAACGAAGAGAAGTTTGTGGGGCGTTGGTATTCGTCGGTAAGCGAAGCGGACGGCGTGTTCGTGCTGGACACCGGTTCGACCGACCGCACCGCAGAGATTTTAAGCGGACTCGGAGCCGCGGTGAAAGTCAAAAAAATCGAGCCGTGGCGGTTCGACGACGCGAGAAACGAGTCGCTTGCGATGGTTCCGTCGGACGCGGACTTATGCGTTTGCACGGACATTGACGAGGTTTTTCTGCCCGGGTGGCGTGAAAAGTTGGAACGGGCGGCGAAATTAAACCCGAACGCCAATCTCTTTTCCGTGCGCTACGTTTGGTCGCAGACCGAGGACGGCGGCGACGGTATAACCTTTAATATAAAGAAAATACACCGTCGGGACGGTTTCGTCTGGAAAGGGGCGGTGCATGAAGTGGTTCAGCCCATGCCGGGCGTTCCGCTCATAGAAGCGGTGGTCGAGGGCGCGAAAATAGTGCATATGCCCGACCCCGAAAAGTCGAGGGCGCAGTATCTGCCGCTGCTTATTCAGGCGGTGAAAGAAGATCCTCTTAACGACCGCAACAGTTTTTATCTGGGCAGGGAGTACTTTTTTCGCGGTATGAACGCCGAGTGCGTGAAAGAACTTACTCGGCATTTGTCGCTGCCGACGGCTCGGTGGGACGAGGAGAGAAGCGCGTCGCGGCGGTATATGGCTAATGCGTACGTTCGTTTGGGCGACGACAAAAACGCTATGAAAAATTATATTCTGGCAGTGGGCGAATACCCGTACTCGCGCGAGCCGTGGATTGCCCTCGCGTCCTTTTCGTACGCTCGCGAGCAATGGGACGGCGTTATATGGGCGGCGGAAAACGCTCTGAAAATACAGTCGCCTTCCTCTTCCTATCTCAATCTGCCCGAGAGTTTTTCCGCGTATCCGCACGACGTTCTGTCGATCGCGTATTTCAAAACCGGCAGACCGCGCGACGCATTAAAAGCCGCTCGCAACGCTCTCGCGCTCGACCCCGATAACGCCCGGATTAAAGCAAATATAGAACTCATGGAAAAGTCGCAGTAAAAGGGCGATTTTAATCCCACCGTCTTCTCGCTGACGCTCGAATCCACCTCCCTTGCATAGCAAAGGAGGCTTTAAAGAGGTCGATTTTATAGTTTGCGGGAGGGGAGACCCCTCCCCTACGGTATTAGGCTGTGAGTGCGTGGCAAAACGAAATTATCCTATTATTGTAGGGACAGGCGTCCCCGACTGTCCGATATAATTAAATTACCCTCTCCGTCGCGGCAAGCCGCGCCACCTCTCCCGGAGTGAGAGGCTTTAAAGAGGTCGATTTTAAGCACCAAAGTTTGTGCGCCTTTGTAGGGAAAGGCGTCCTCGACTGTCCGCACTATTTGTTTACCCTCTCCGTCACAGCAAGCCGTGCCACCTCTCCCGGAGTGAGAGGCTTTAAAGTGCGACTGCCACACAACAATAAAAAACAAGGTCGGTTTCCCTGCCATGCTTAAGCAGAAAAACCAACCTTTTTTACTATTCACCTAACTCAAAAGTTTTTTGCCCACTTTTTTACAAAAAAGTGCGGCAGAAAGCCAAAGGACGCATGCCCCTACAATAAGAAGCAGACAGTGCGTCTCCCTTACTCCCACTAACTCAAAAGTTTTTTGCTTACTTTTTTTCAAAAAAGTAAGTCGGGGATGTCGAGTTTAATTTCTTTACCCTCGTTAGCCGACTGCGCGATACCGGACAGAATAGCCTGATTGTACAGGATCTGACTGGTCGGCACGGGTGCGGGCGTACCGTTCTTCACGGCGTCGAGGAAGGAGCGAATCTTCTTATCGAACAGCGAAACTCCGGGCGTCTGGGGAATGATCGGAACGACGGTTTCGGTCTGCTGACCGCAAACTTCGTGATAGATCTTCATGGGACCGCCGACGGTACCGTTCCAACAATCGGTGGAAGGAATACGCAGTCCGCCCTTGGTTCCGAGAATGATCGTGTCGCCGGGGGTGTCGATATTCATCGCCCACGCGATACGGAAATCGAGCACGATGCCGCCTTCGAGACGAATGAACGCAGCCGCGAAATCGTCAACGCCGAACTTCTCGGCATAGTCGTGATGTTCGCCGTAACCGCAGTAGTTGGGGTCTTTGCCGAAGAACGCCGACTTATAGCCCGAAACAGTCAAAGGCTTGGGATAGCCGATGGCGTTAAGCACCATGTCGAGCGAGTAGCAACCGATGTCCGCAAGCGCGCCCAGTCCTGCCGTCTTGTCCTCGATGAAGGACGTGCCGAACGGAGTGGGTATGCCGCGACGTCTGCCGCCGCCCGTCTGAATATAATAAATTTTGCCGAGTTCGCCGCTTTCGACGATCTTTTTAATCATCTTCATGTTCTCGTCAAGACGCGGCTGGAATCCGATGGACAGCACTTTGCCGCTCTTTTTCTCGGCTTTCACGATTTCAACAGCCTCGTCGAGCGTTACGCACATGGGCTTTTCGAGCAGAACGTTAATTCTGGCGTTGAGCGAATCGATGGCGCACACGGCGTGAGTGCGGTTGTAAGTGCAAACGCTTACCGCGTCGAGTTTAAGACTCTTGTCGGCGAGCATTTCCGCGTGATCTTTATAGTCGGTTTTGACGTTTTCCAAGCCGAACTTTTCGAAGAAAGCCTTCGCTTTGCCCGGAATAAGGTCCGCGCCCGCAACTATTTCGACGTCGGGCTGCTTGAGATAACTTGCAATATGCGACTCGGCAATCCAGCCCGTTCCGATAATACCGACGCGCAGTTTCTTGCTTGCGTCTATTTTTTCTTCGGCTTTGGCGGCGTATCTGTACGCGTCAAGCCCGTTTACGTTTGCCATTTTCCTTTTATCCTCCGATTTTGGTTGAGATTAACTATATGATAGCACCGAATTTTAACTTTTTCTTGTCATATCGGGCTATTTTCTTCCCAAATATTGACATCGGAAGGACAAGCAAGGCTCAGTCGACATCATCCGAAATAATTAATTACCCTCTCCGTCACGGCAGAGCCGTTCCACCTCTCCCGAAGGGCGAGGCTTTAAAGAGGTCGGTTAATTTAAAGCACCAAAGTTCGTGCGCCTTTGTAGGGGAGGGGCGCGACGCGTTAAGCGAATAGTCCGGTGGACTATTCGTAGCCAAAGCGGGGAGCAATTTATAATTGCGACCCGGACTTCACCCTCCCGAAAAAACAAGGTCGGTTATCCTGCTACGCATAAGCGGAAAAACCAACCTTAATTTAACTATATCTTTAACTCAAAAGTTTTTTGCCTACTTTTTTACAAAAAAGTACGGTGACGGTGGTGCCGAGCCCGATTTCGCTGTCGATGGCGAGCGTGGCACCGTACAGAGCGCAGATATGCTTGACGATCGCAAGTCCGAGTCCCGTGCCGCCGGTCTGCTTCGAGCGCGACTTATCGACCCGATAAAATCTTTCGCAAAGACGGGGGATGTTCTGCTTCTCGATTCCGATACCCGTATCGATGACTTTCAGTTGCACTCCGTCGCCGACATCGGCTATTTCGACGCGGATTTTGCCGTTTTCTTTATTATAATTGACGGCGTTGCTGGACAGATTTTCGACGAGTTCGTAAATCTTTTTCGGATCGCCGCGCACAATTCCCTCGCCCGTAACCGAAGCCGAGAGCGATTTTCGGCTTATTTTGTGCGACAATTCGCCGATAACCTCTTCCGCAACCTTTTTGAGATCGACTTCCGACTCGGAAACCTCGGGGCTTTCGCCGCTTTCCATCATACTGAGTTCGAGCATATCGGAAACCAGCGAGCCGAGCCGCACGCTTTCGCCGTGAATACGCTCCACTTGTTTTTTCGAAGCAGGGTCGAGGTCTTTAGCGAGCAGCAGTTCGGACAGCCCCTGCATGACGGCGACCGGCGTTTTGAGTTCGTGCGAGGCGTTCGCGAAAAACTCGCTTTTTTGCCGAGCGGTCTGCTTTTCGAGCGTAACGTCGGTGAAAATAACTATCGAGCAGATGCAATCGCTGCCCGACTCGACCTTTTTGATCGAAACTTTGAGTTGCATGCCCTTGTACGAGTACTCGCAGTCGTAGTCCTCGCCGGCGTGCGAAGCGATAAGGTCGCAAAGCGCGAGGTCGTCGATAAGATAGACGAGATCCTTACCCTTGACGTCGCCCTCTCCGCCGAAGTATTCGAGCGCGCACTTGTTGGCGAGAATAATCTTTTTGTCGTTGTCCGCGGCGATTATGCCCTGCGAAACGTTTTCAAGCACGGTGTCGAGTTTGTCGCGCTCCTCGATTTCCGCGCGGATATGCTCGTGCGTGCTTCTGTTGAGCCTGTTTATCTCGTTAAGCACCGAATACAGTTCGGGCTGAGCGGAATCGGTTTTAATAGGCTCGTAATCGCCTTCGTTGAGACTGCGCAGGCTTCTTTTAACTTCGCCGATTTTGCTCGTGACGCCGTTCGATATGATTTGCGCGAACAGCATGGACAGCGCGAGCGAAACCAACAGCACCGCAATGAACGCTGGCAGCGTTATTATGACGTAGTCGCTTATCTTACTGCTCTTGACCGCCGCGCGCACCACCACTTCCTCTCCGTCCGCCAGTTTGGTTTTAAGCGCGTAGTACGTCATGGCGCAGCCCAGCGTCGAGGAATACCTCTCGACGGAATGCGGTTCTCCCTTTATCGCGTTTATTATTTCCTCGCGGTTTAAGTGATTTTCCGGCTCTTTTTCGGTCGCGCTTTCGAAAAGCACGTTGCCGCTAAGGTCGATAACCGTAAAGCGCAGATCGTCGCCGCCGGCGGACAGGCGGTTAAAGTCGGATTCGTCGGTTATCAAGCCGCACGCAAGCCGGGTTTCGCGGACCAGCCGCTCGCTTAAAATCTGCTTGGAATTATGAGCGACTGCCGCCACTCCGCATGCGAACATCACGGCTGCGCACGCCGCGGTAAGAAAAAATATCTGTAAAAAAATCTTTTTTTTCATTGATCTTCAAAACGGTATCCGATACCTCTGACGGTAACGATACAGTCTCCTCCGCCCGCCTGACGTATTTTGTCTCGCACCGAAGCGACGTGCATGTCAAGCGTTCTCGTTTCTCCCATAAAATCGTCGCCCCACACCTCGGAAAAAATGCGCTCGCGCGGGACGGTGACTCCGGCGTTTGCTATAAGCAGTTTCAAAAGAGTGAATTCTTTGACCGTAAGAGCGAGGTCTTTGTCGTTATAAAAAATCTTGTACACGTTGCTGTCCACGGAAAAGGCTCCGGCGGACTTAACGAACAGTTTGCTGCGCCTTAAATTGGTTTTTACTCTCGCGAGCAGTTCGAGCACGGAAAACGGCTTGGCGATATAGTCGTCCGCTCCTCTCCCGAGTCCCTTGACCTTACTCACCTCGTCCGACTTCGCGCTGACGCAAAGCACGGGTACTTTTTCGTCCTTGTTGCGGATTTCGGAAAGTATGGTAAAGCCGTCTTTGCCGGGCAGCATTATGTCAAGCACGATAAGATCGGGCTTTTTTCGGTCGAACGCGGCAAAAAAAGCGTCGCCGTCGGGAAAAATACGCGCGTCGTACGCTTCTTCGAACGCGCCCTCGTAAACTTCCTGCATTCCTTCGTCGTCTTCCACTACATATATAAGATCCTTACTCAAAATTTTTCGTGTACTCCCGTTTCGTTGTATTTGGTCCACTCGGCGACGTTGACGGCGTGATCGCCTATTCGTTCGAGATATTTGGCGACCATCATCAGTTCTATCGCCTGATCGCCGCTATTGCCGTCCTTTTTGATGAATTCGATGAGTTCGTTTTTGACGAACAGGAACAACTCGTCCATGCGGTCGTCCGTTCCGATCACCTCGTCGGCGAGTTTTTCGTCGTTGCGGATGAACGAATCGACGCTTTCGCGCGCCATTTTGACCGCCAGTCTACCCATTTCGGCGATGTGGTCGAGTTTTTTGACGTACTTGTCGCCCGGCATGGTGTATACGAGGTCTCCTATGTCGCTTGCCTGATCGCCGAATCTTTCGATGTCGGTTATCATTTTAAGCGCGGTGGAAACTTCGCGGAAATCTTTTGCGACCGGCTGCTGCTTTAAAAGTATGCGCATGCAGCGTTTTTCGATGTCCGATTCGTACTCGTCCACGCGCTTGTCGAGACTTCCGATGCTTTTACCCAGTTCTCTGTCGCGATTTAATAGTGCCGTTATCGCGTCCTCTATCATCCGCTCGGTAAGGCGGCACATTTCGACCAGTTCGGTTTTGAGCGCCGCGAGTTCTTCTTCGAATAATTTTCGTATCGACATTGTTTCTACTCCTTGATTATACAGTTTTTTTTGCGAAAATGCAACGATCAACCGAATCTTCCCGTAATATATCTTTCTGTGCGTTCGTCGCGCGGCGAGGTGAAAATGTCGTCGGTGTCGCCGAATTCGACCAGTTCGCCGAGCAGGAAAAACGCGGTTTTATCGGCAATACGCGTCGCCTGCTGCATGTTGTGCGTGACGATGACGATGGTTATGTCCTTTTTGAGTTCCTCGATAAGTTCCTCGATTTTGCCGGTCGATATGGGGTCGAGCGCGCTCGTAGGCTCGTCCATCAGCAGAATCCGGGGATTCGCGGCGAGCGACCGCGCAATGCACAGACGTTGCTGCTGTCCGCCCGAGAGCGACATTGCGGACTTATTGAGCCGGTCTTTAAGTTCGTCCCACATAGCGGCGCCCATTAGCGACTTTTCCACTATTTCGTCCAAAGCCGAACGCTTGGTTATTCCGAACGTTCTCGGTCCGTAGGCGATGTTGTCGTACACGCTCATAGGGAAGGGATTGGGCTTCTGGAACACCATTCCTACGTTTTTACGCAGCGAATTGACGTCGATTTTGCCGTAAATATCGGTGTCGCCTATCATAAACTTTCCCTCTATGCGGCAACCGGGGACGAGGTCGTTCATGCGGTTGAAGCACTTTAAGAACGTGGATTTGCCGCAGCCGGACGGTCCGATAAACGCCGTCACCTGCTTTTCTGGAATTTCCGCGCTTACGTCTTTTAGCGCGTGGAAATCGCCGTACCACAGGTTGGCTTTACCAACCGATATGTTCTGCCCGTACGAGCATATTTTATCTTTTTCTTTCATAGTTCAGTTTCCTCGTATTTTCTTGCTTAATTTCTCGGAAATAAGTTCGCTCGTAAGCGTGAGCGTCAGCACGATGACCACCAGAACGACCGCGGTCGCGTACGCTTCTCCGATGTGCCAGCCCTCGCCTGCAAGACGATAAAGAGCAACCGCGAGCGTAGTTCCGCCGTCGGTGAGATTTTTGGGTATGCCGCGGATAACCGAGCCCATCGTGTATATGAACGGCGCGGACTCGCTTATCACTCTGCCGGCAGACAAAATTACTGCGGACAGTATGCCGGGAAGGGCGGACGGCAGCACGATTCTGAAAATGGTATGCACTTTGCCCGCTCCGAGCGCAAGGCTGCCTTCGCGAAGAGAATCGGGCACGGTTTTAAGGCTCTCTTCGGTCGAGCGGACTATGACGGGAAGCAGCATCATGCTTATCGTGAGCGTTCCCGCTATAAGGCTGCCGCTGCCGCCGAAAGCAGGAACGAACACGATCATGCCGAACAGTCCGAACACGATGGACGGGACTCCTGCCAGCACGTCGATGGCGGAGCGTATTATTTTTATGAATACGTTATCTTGTTTTGCGTACTCGTTAAGAAATATCGCCGTCATAATTCCTATCGGCACCGACAGAAGAAGGCTGAGCCCCACCGTTTCGAGCGTGGTTATTATCGCCGGGTAAACGGTGACTTCGCTCATTCCGAATTCGTATTTGCGGTACAGAATGGCAGGGTCTTTTATAAGTTCCGGCACGCCTTTAACAATTATAAAGCCGATGACGAGAACGAGCGACAAAGCGGACAATACTCCGAAAGATATCGCAAGCGCGGCTTTAACGTCGCCGAGGCGCAGTTTATAAGCGGCTTTACGCATAAAACTTCCGACGGGCGCGAAAAAGTTTTTGATTCTTTCGCCGGGCGTGACGCGAACGGGTTTCCCCGCGCTTTTCGCAAGGGCGGCTTCTCCAGTACTCTTGCTTACGGCTTTAACCACGATTTTGCCCGAAATAAGCCCGAACGCCAGGTTGGTTATAAGCACGAAAAAGAGCAGCACGACGCCGCTTGCGATGAGCGCGCCGGTCTGCACTTCGCCGGCGTAGCCCATTTCCAGCACTATATTCGCGGTAAGCACGCGGAAAGAGGTGAACAAGTCTTTTGGGTATGCTACGGAGTTGCCTGCAACCATAACGACCGCCATGGTTTCGCCGAGGGCGCGACCGATTCCGAGAATAAGCGAGGCGAATATGCCCGACTTAGCCGCCGGCGACATTACCGAAAAAATCGTGCGGTTGTAGTCGGCTCCCAGCGAAACGCTGCCTTCGAAATAACTTTTCGGCACCGCTTCGAGCGCGGTTTTAGACAGCGATACGACCGTCGGGAGAATCATTATTCCGAGAATTATCGAGGTTGCCATAAGTCCGTCGCCGCCGTTGGGCGCGATATTCGAAAGCAGCGGCAGAACGAACGATATTCCGAAAAAGCCGTACACGACCGACGGAATTCCGGCAAGCAGGTTTATCGCTGCGCACAAAAACTTTTTGATTTTTTTGGGGCAATAGAACGCGAGGAACACGGCGGTGAAATACCCGGTTATGCCGCCCGTGATAATCGCGCCGCCCGTGGCTGCAAGCGTTCCGGCAATCATTTTCGCGACGCCGTACGAGCCGGTGAGCGGTTTATCGTAAGTCGCGTCCTTGTCGGGCGACCACTCGGTGCCGAACAGGAAGTCGAAAAAGCCTATTTTGCCGAGCGCAGGCACGCTTTTTACTATCAGGAAAATAAAAATCGTGACGACGGAAATCACGCAGATGACAGCCGCCGCCATGAATAAGGTTTTTCCTATTTTGTCTTTAACTTTTGTTTTAGTCATACTTTTTTATGCGGCAAGTTCGGAAAACTTGGTTATTTTGCCGGTGTACACGTCGTAAAGTTGACCGAGGGTCAAATCGCTTACTATATCGTTGTCTTTGTTTACGATAACGGCGACCGCGTCGAGGCAGATATTGAACGAATCCAGAGCGTCTTTATCGACTTTTGCGGACGACATGCCGATTACGTTGCCGGCGGTATCCTTTTCCGCTTCGCTGACGCCCACCGACGAGCCTTTGACTTCGATGTCGAACAGGTCCGCTCCGTTCACGCCGTAGAGGTCTGCATACGCTTTTGCCGCGAGAGTGATGAGTTTTTCCATCGAAGTGGAGCCGCGGATTATTATCTTGCCGCCCGAAGGAAGCGAAGCCTGCTTTTCGAACTTTTCCACAGCGATCGGGTCTTTACCGCTGTTTGCGCGCATAGTCGGGTCGGAAAGATATACGGTGCCTGCCTTATCGCACAGCGCTTCCGCCGACGAACTTTTCAGAAATTTGATAAAGTCTTCGGCTACCGGGGTGTGCGTGATTCCCTTTTTGGTTACCAGCACGAACGGACGCTGAATTTTGTACGAGTGGTCGAGTACGGTTGCTTTGCTCGGAGTAACTCCGCCCACTTTAACCACTTTGAAAGTGTCGTTTACCGAACCGAGCGAGATGTAGCCGATTGCCTGTTTGTCCGAGGTTACCTTGGTGATAACGCCTGCGGTTTCTTCCAGTTCCACCGCTTTATCGGTGGTGCGGAACACCTTTTCGCCGTTGACCTTGTCCATAAGATGATTGGTGCCGTCGGTTACCACGCCGTCGAACGCCTCTCGGGTGCCGCTGGTTTTGGTTCTCGCGACAACGGTAATCTGTTTGTCGGGGTTGAATTTGTCGGACGAGCATGCCGCAGCGGGCAGAATCGCCGTGATTGCCGCAGCGATACACGCAATCGCCGCAATGATTTTCTTTTTCATTTTTTTAATCTCCTTTTTCTTGAACTACGCCTGCATTATAACTCTTTACAAAAAATCTTACTATCGCTTTTCGGAAAGGACAACGTAAATTTTATGTAAAAAAAGAGCCTGCGACGCTATCGCAAGCCCTTTTTCCGGTGTTCTTTACTTTTTTTTTGCCGCAACCGAAGCGGCCGATAAAGCGCGTTATGCGTTTGCCTTGGGGGCGGAAATCATTTTGATTCTCGACGAATCCATAATATCTCCGTCGCCGGCGGCAAGCAGTTCTTTCTCGGTGAGCACGGTGAACATGATTTCCATCGCGCCGTTACGGTTTCTGTCCCAGGTGACGTAGATGTCGCCGTTATCCGAAACCGCGATGTCGGGATAGGAAACGTCGCTGCGGTTATCGACTATAAGTCGATGCGGGAAGGTAACTCCGCCGTCGGTAGAAAGCGAAACGCACATTTTTTCGCGACTAAGCGTGTTGTAGTGGTGAACGTACAGAACGTTGCCGCTACTAAGCGTGCGCGCGTTTATTCTCGAGGACGGACCGGTGAGTTTCCATTCGTTCGCCTCGGTCCAGGTTGCGCCTGCGTCGTACGAATAACTTACCGCTATATTGTAGTTCGCGGCGCATCTGTTCCACATGATGAGAGCGTCCCTGCCCTGCTCGTCCTTGCCCTCGGCGAGAGCGGTTTCGTTGGCGAAAGTCGCGCTGTACACGGCGGCTTTGCCCTTATAATTCCAGGTTTTGCCGTTATCGAGCGACGAATACACTTTGGTAAAGCCGATATCGTTGAAGTCGTGAGCGGTGTACAGCCATTCGCCCGATTTAAGTTTAGTGGGCTTGTTCATTTTAAGTCCGTGACCGATGCACACGGGCGCTTCGATTGTAAGAGAGGAAAGCGCGGCGGTCGGATTGGTCACTTTTGCGTACCATATGCTGACTTCTTCGTCGTTGTAGTTGGTCTGATTCCACATCAGCCATATATTTCCCTCGCCGTCGTTGAACAAACTCGGGTCGAACACGCGCGAGTCGGTTATATTCGAGGCAAAATCCACGGTAACCGCTTCGGTCCAGGTGTTGCCGCCGTCGTCCGAGAACGCGTACACGGCGAAGTTACCGACGCGCGGTTCTTTATCTTTACCGGTAAACCAGGTTGCCCACAGGCGGGTTTTTCCGTTTACGGTAACCGTTTCGATTCCCGGTATGCCCTGCCACTGACGAGTGGCGGGGTCGTACTTGGTTTTAAGTTCGTCCGACGACAGAATATTGACTTCCGCCGCGACGTCCATCCAGTTTTTGCCGTCGAATTTACCGTTCGAGCGGAACAGAACGATATTCCACTTCGCCACCGAGTATTTTTCGCCGACTTCGCACCACTTGACGTAGTAGTAAGTGGGCTCGGCGGTGACGAATGCGTGTTTAACTAAGTTGGGCAGTTTTTCGCCGACGCGCGTAAAGCCGTCCGTTTCGAGTGCCGAACGAGTCGTGTCGTAGCCGATTGCCGGAACGGCGACGATGACGTAACCTTTTTCGGTTACTTCGAATTCGGTGGACTTTTCGGTCATTTCTTTATACAGGAACGCAAGTCCTTCGAGGTCGGCAGGCATGTGTCCTGCTTCGACATAGTACACTCTGTTGCTGAACGTGAACGCTTTTTCTCCGAATCTGTACACTTTCGCGTCGGTTCCCTTCACGACCGCAAGATTGTCCATCAGCGTTTTTCCGCCGCCGAGAGAAGATTTTTCGAACATTTCGGTAAGCGTGGGTACGTCGAACGTATTTTCGGTGGGTCTGCCGTCGGCGAGAATAAGCGTCGCGCGGCTTGCTCTTATCCAGTACGCGCCCTTTTTCGAGTAGTAGCGGAACGCACTTGCGGACGCGGAATACGCTCCGTTTACCGCGTGCGAGTTTCTCGCAGCCGCGTCGATGGTCATGTTGCCGACGAGCGCCGCTTTGCCTGCTCCCCACAGCGAGTAGTCGAGAACAATCTCGTACGTCATGCCGGTATAGCCGTCTGCCGCCACGGTTCTTTCTATGCGGAATTCGGAGACTTTGCCGTTTTTAACGAGCGTTGCGTATTCGTCCGAGCCGAACGCACTGCCGCTCGTCGCGCGCTTGATAAAAGTCTGAGTTTTCCACAGTCCTGCAAGCACGCGCAGCGAATTACCCGTCGAGTTGTTTGCGTCGATGGTCTTTTTATGCACGATGAATTCGACGTTATCGGACTCGCCGCAGTTACCGAACGACGCAGGGTCGTTGTCCACGACGTCGACGGCGACGCGCACGCCCGTTTCTTCGTACGTCACATAGTAATAGTATTCCGCCGTGTTGTAGCCGTTGGGTACGACGAAATCCATATGGTTTTCGTTTCTCGGAATGTAACCGCTTGCGGTTTTAACGGTTTCGAGTTGAATGTTTCTTGTCATATTTACTTCCGAATTTTTAATATCGTCAGCCGAAATTTCAAGCGCTGCGTTGCCGTAGCCGAATTTTTCGACCGTTATTGCGACGCCGTCCTTAAACAGTATTATTTTGACTTCGCCGTCTGCGTTGGTAAGATAGCGATATTCGCCGGCATAAACGGCGGCGTTTGCGAGAGGCAAACCGTTTTTATCGGTGACGGTCAGCGTTAAAATCGCCGCTCCGCTCTTTATGTAAAAGTCGCCCAGTCTGCCGTTTACGAGATCTTCGATAAAAGTCTGCTCGTCGCCGACGTATTCGGGATATAATTCCTTGAACGCTTCGTAAGCCGACTTTCCGGTTGCACCGGGATCACCTTTGTCGCCTTTCTCGCCTTGCGCTCCGGTGTCGCCTTTGTCACCTTTTTCACCCTGGGCTCCGGTGTCTCCTTTATCGCCTTTCTCGCCTTGAGCGCCGGTGTCGCCTTTGTCACCTTTTTCACCCTGGGCTCCGGTGTCGCCTTTGTCTCCCTTCTCGCCCTGTGCGCCGGTGTCGCCTTTGTCTCCTTTCTCGCCCTGTGCGCCGGGGTCTCCTTTATCGCCTTTCTCGCCTTGAGCGCCGGTGTCGCCTTTGTCACCTTTTTCACCCTGGGCTCCGGTGTCGCCTTTGTCTCCCTTCTCGCCCTGTGCGCCGGTGTCGCCTTTATCGCCCTTTTCGCCTTGTGCGCCGGCGTCGCCTTTATCGCCCTTTTCGCCCTGTGCGCCGGTGTCACCTTTGTCTCCTTTTTCACCCTGGGCTCCGGTGTCGCCTTTGTCGCCTTTCTCGCCTTGCGCGCCGGCGTCTCCGGTAATCGTACCGAGGTCGAGCACACTGCCGTCCTCGAGCGTGATGATCAGTCTGCCGTCTTCGACCACCGCCGACTTTATTCCGTTACCGTCCGCGCTTTTGCACGCGACAGAGAATGCGAGCGCGAAACACACGGCAATGCTCGCCAAAATTTTTACCGCTTTTTTCACTTTATTACTCCTTTTTTCTATAATTTCGAAGCGTTTTTCGGTTGAATCGCTCCGTTTCTCACTTATCGGACAGGGAGCCTTCTTCGGCGATTTTACGCATGCGGCTGCGATAAACTCCCGGGCTTATTCCCTCGGCTCTACGAAACGTTTTGGTAAAGTACGCGCTGTCGGAAAAACCGCACTCGTAGCCGATGTCGGTTATCGTCGCAAAACTGTCTTTAAGCATCTTTTTAGCCATGTAAATGCGCCGCGACGTGATGAATTTGACCACCGACGTTCCGGTCTGACGTTTGAACGCGTGGCATAAGTAATATCTGCTTATCGCAAACTGCTTGGCAATGCCGTCGAGATTGAGTTCTTCGCCGTAATGCTCGCCGATGTAAGCGATGACTTTTTCTATAAAGTCGGATTCGTCGGTGACGGCGTATTCGCGCTTGTTCTGCTTGAAAATCTCGGTGAGTTCGAACAAAATTTTGCGTTTTTCGTCGGCGGTTTCCGTTTTCTCGAGCATTTCGAATAAAACGTCGGCGCGTTCGCGCTTGGCGGCGTCTTTGATGACGTAGCAGGTAACTCCGTCCGAATACAGCCGTTTCATGACGTCGTCCGCCGAGGGAAGCGTCATAAGATAATCGACGTATTCGTCGTCGGTGAAGTATTTCTTTTCGCTGTACGGATTCTTTTTACCGTCGTATTTGCCCAGTTTCGATATGATTTTCTTGAATTCGCATTTGCCGCTGACGTTTTTACCCGCGAGTGCGTCCGCTTCGGTAAAGCGTGCGTACAGAATCTCGCGAGCCTCTTTCTGCGTCGCTTCGAGCGTACGGGGATTGCCGCGTTCGCAGTCGTAAGTTATGTAAATGCAGCCGTCCGATTCCACGCCGTCGGGGTAGGAAACCAGATCGCGTTTGTCGAGAAGCAGTCCGCCCTGCCAGGTCTTGCAGTCGTCGGTCGAGACGAAAGCGGTCATTTTTTCGCGGCGACGAGAGTCGTTGGTTACCAATAGTACGTTGCCGCTTTTCAGTGTGCGCACGAAAAAGCGCGAGTTTGGCGAAAGTATGCCCGTATCCTTACCGTCCGACCAGGTAAAACCGCCGTCAAACGAGTAACTTACGCCTATTCCGTAATAGGTGCGGACGAACATCGCGAGCCGTCCGTCTTTCAGTTCGACTATCATATGCTCGTCGAAACAGCGGTCGGGCATGTCAACTCCGCCCAACCGCGTAAAGGTTTTGCCCTCGTCCACTGTGCGGACAACAAAAGCAAGGCGCGGAACTTTAATTTTCTGTGCGTCGTAAGGCGATATTACGCTTTCTTTCCACACCGCAATCGGGAACATCCATTCGCCCGATGACAAAACCGTGGGCTTGTTGAGCATGACTCCGGTGCCTATTCTGCGCTCTTCGCCGAACACGAGTTCGTCGGCGTCGGGATTGTCGCAAATCGCCGCGTATACGGCAAGGTCGGGCATTACCGACCAGATGAGCCACAGTCTGCCCAACGGGTCTATCCAGACGTTGGGGTCGTAGCAGCGCCTGTCTTTGCCGGCGTAGGTCACGATTACGGGATCGCGCCAGTTTTCGCCGTCGTCGCTTACCGCAAGCGTGCAGTAGTTGCCGTTCATTTCGCCCGTTTCTCCCGTGTAAAACACCGAGAAACAACGCCCGTTTTTAGTGCGCTCGAACGACGGTATGCCCTGCCAGACACGTCCGCCGGGTTCATACGCTTTGAGTTGCTCCGCGTCCGAAATTATCATTTTGCCTATTTTGTTCATCGTCCTTCTCCGTCGAAGTTTTTTCTACATTATAACACGCTTTTTTGTACCGCGCTATAATTATCTTGTCCGTTTTTGCGTTTATTTTCCGCCGTATACGCATGCTCGGCGCAGATTTTAAAGCACACGCAAAGCCGGCGGAAGATAAGTACAGGCGTTTAAAGCCTCTCCCGAAGGGCGAGGCTTTAAAGATGTCGGTTTCAACGCGCCAAAGTTTGTGCGCCTTGTAGGGGAGGGGTCTCCCCTCTCGCCGTTATTTTTTATTTTAAAACTGACATCCAAAGGACGCCTGCCTCTACAAGATAAGAAGTAGAGCATTTATTCCAAAAATCTTTGACCTTATTTAAAGGCCCCTTTTCGCAAAGGGGGCTGGCTCGAAGAGCCTGGGGGATCGTTGGCATGAGTTTTGTATAGGCGCATGCAAAAAACATAACTTTCGGTTACGGGAGGGGCGACTCCACCCGAAAAAAACATATTGTTTGTTTTTTACATACGCCGATACATTGCATTAACGATAATAATCCCACCGTCTTCTCGCTGTCGCTCGAATCCACCTCCCTTGCAAAGCAAAGGAGGCTTTAAATAGGTCAAAAGTGCGTCTCTCTAACTCCCCCCCCTGACTCAAAAGTTTTTTACTTACTTTTTTACAAAAAAACAAGGCTGGTTATCCTGCTACACACAAGCAGAAGAACCAACCTTGTTTTACTATTTCACATAACTCAAAAGTTTTTTGCCTACTTTTTTACAAAAAAGTAGGTCAGCCGATTTCCACGGAATGAGCGATGTAGGTCAAGTGGTCGCCGAGACGCTCGATATTGGAAACGAGATTGATGAAAATGCTGCTGCTTTCGGGCTTACACAAACCCTTGTTAAGGCGTTCGATATGCCCGTCGATAAGGCTCTTGCGGTAAGCGTCGATTTTCTCTTCCACGCGATCGACCTCCGGCAGAATATTCTTGTCGGACTCGAGCACCGCCTGCTTGGTGAGCGCGTACAGCGAATCGATATTTTTGACCATATCGCTGACCTCGTCGATAACGCCGTCGGAAAACTCCATATCCTTTTCCACTTCGCGGCGCGTGTACTTGGTGAAATTGTCGGCAATGTCGGCAATACGCACGACGTCGCCCACGCAGTTGTGAAGCGCGGCAATCTTTTCCTCTTCCTTTTGCGAGCAGTAGCCCGAAATTTTAATCATGTAATCGATGAGATTCTGGCTGAGATCGGTCGTTTTTTCCACTTCGGCAAGAATCTGCGACGACGCGCTCGTGTCGCGCTTTTCGAACGCTTTGTACGAATCGAGGAAGGCTTTCATCGCTACGTCCGCCACGATGAACAACTCCTTTTCGGCAAGCGACGTTGCGATGGACGGCGAAGATATCATACGCTCGTCGAGGTAACTTACTATCTTTTCCTTCTTTTTATCACGGATGACCAACTGCGAAAACTTGACGAACAGCGAAGTCATCGGCAGGAAAATTATCGTGCAGACCACGTTGAAGAACACATGGAACATCGCAAGTTGTATGGCGGTGTTGCCGGCAAACCACACTTTGAACGTCTTGTCCATAAACGACGGGAACAGACTGAGCATTATAAAGAACAGCACCGCGCCGAACGTGTTGAACATAAGGTGTATAAGGCTCGCGCGCTTTGCGTTCGTGCTTGCTCCTATCGACGACATAAGCGCGGTAACGCACGAACCGACGTTGGTTCCGAGAATGAAGAACATCACTTCGTTTCCGCCCGAACCTATCTGAAGTCCGGCAACCGACATGGCTATTATAATGGAAGTCGTGGCGGAACTGGACTGCACGAGCGCGGTTAAAAACACACCCATAAAGAACAGCAGAAACGAATTGCTTATGCCCGAAAACACTTCCTGCAGCGCCTGCTGATAGTCCTTCATCGACGCCGACATCAGCGACAAACCGATAAACACGAGCGCAAGTCCCGCTACGAGCAGGCTTATTTTTTTAACGTTGTCGTTCTTGGTCAGCATCGATACGAACACGCCCACAAACGCCAAAGCCTGTATGTACACCGTAAAACTGAACGAACTCATCGCAGCCAGCAGTCCCGTTATGGTCGTTCCGATGTTCGCGCCCATTATCATCGCGGTCGCCTGCGACAGGCTCATGACCCCGACGTTGACGAAACCGACGATAAGCACCGTCGTTACGCCGGAACTTTGCACGATTGCCGTCGTCGCCGCGCCTATGCCTGCGTTTATAAGTTTTTTATCCGCCGTTTTGCCGAACAGTTTTTTTATCTTTCCCGTCGCAAGTTGCTCGATATTGCCGGTCATTACATGCACGCCCACAAGGAACACGCCCGTGCCTGCAAGCAACTTTACAAGGAACATAATGATTTCTTCTGCTGTCATAAAAACTCCTAATGCATAACTACTGGGCTATTATAGCAAAACGAGCGGGTCAAAGTCAACCGTATGACGGTCGGTTTTTAAATTTTTTCCGAGTTTTTTGTAAGAAAAAAGTAAAGTATTTTCCCGAATTTCAATCGATATAAGTATATCAAATATAAATTTATACACTCATAAATTTCGATTATGTGAAGAGTACCGCCGATTCCGCGTTTTTCGGGCAAAAGTCGGGATTAGTGCGAGATATCGAGCGGTTACGGGCAAAGGCAATCGAAGCCCGTTATGTTTTTCATGATTTTTTAGTTAAATTATTATATTCGATTGCTCGGAAAAAGGGCAGTAATGCGAAGCAAAACAAAATTATTCAATTTGTAGGGACAGGCGTCCGTTGGCTGTCCGTTTACTTTTTGAAAAAAAAGTAAAACAAAAACTTTTGAGTTATGGAAAGTTGAGTAGGCGCACTCTTGACTTCTTTAAAGCCTCCTTTGCTTTGCAAGGGAGGTGGATTCGAGCGTCAGCGAGAAGACGGTGGGATTTAAACGTCAATGCAATGTATCGGCGTAAGTAAAAAACAAACAATATGTTTTTCGGGAGGGTGGAGTCCGGGTCGCAATTATAAATTGCTTCCCGCTTTGGCTACGAATAGTCCACCGGACTATTCGCTTAACGCGTCGCGCCCCTCCCCTACAAGGTAACACAAACTGAATACATTTAAAAAACAAGGCTGGTCAATCTGCCATGCACAAGCAGAAAAACCAACCTTGTTATTAACGCACTCCTAACTCAAAAGTTTTTTGCCCGCTTTTTTCCAAAAAAGCAACCGGACAGTCGGGGACGCCTGTCCCTACAATAAGAAGTCGAAAGTGCGCCCACCACACAAAAATAAAAAAACAAGGTCGGTTAATCTGCAATGCCTAAGCAGAAAAACCAACCTTGTTTCATTATTCCACTAACTCAAAAGTTTTTTGCCTACTTTTTTACAAAAAAGTAGGTTATTTTTTATTGACTTCGCGCGTTGCGACGAAATTCACGCCGCTTCCTGCAACGTTTTCGACCACGACGTCACCGATATGCACGGGCGCGACGAGCGTAACGTTTTCAAGCGTTTTAAGGCTCTCGAAAATGAGTTCCTTCGCGATGGGCTTATCGGTTTTGACGGAAACCATAAGACAGTCGCCACCGACCGCTTTAACCGAAGACGTAACCGTTCTCGTGGGCGCGGTGAGTTCCTCGACGGCGTACTTTTTGCCGCGCGGACAGCCGTTACCGGTGACCACGAATTCGTTGTCCTTTTTTTCCACCGACAACCTGCAACCCATGGGGCAGCAGATACAAGTAAGTTCGGTCATTATTGCTCACCTCCGTTAAGTCCTACGGATATTTCCTTGGATTTTCTGAGCCGCGCGACCTGTTCGCCGGTGAGGGTCAGATTTTCCATTTCTCCGGGTGTAACCACTTTGCGCGGTTTGGACAGAATGACTTCTCCGTCCGCGATTACTTCGAGCCGCACGTTCTTTTTAACCGCTCCGACGCGCATTTTAAGCGAGAGATCCTTATTCTCGCCGCCGAGCGTCAGTTTTTGCGGAACGACGTAGCGCACGCCTCCGAACGTAGTAAACGCCACGGTTTTATCTTCGCTCCTACAACCGTTTGCGATATATTCGGCTGCCTTGACGCCTGCCGTTTCGCTCTCCTTGCTGACGAAGTCCACGAGGTCGTGAACGTGCAGCACGTTACCGCACTCGAACACGCCGTCGATATTGGTCATCATGTCGTCGTTGACTTCCGCGCCGCCGGTTATCGGGCTCATACCCACGCCTGCGCCGCGAGCCAGTTCGTTTTCGGGCAAAAGACCGACCGACAGCAAAAGCGTATCGCACTTAATTTCGGTTTCGGTGCCGGGAACGGGACGCAGTTTTTCGTCTACCGCGGCGATTACGACGCTGCTTACTCTGCCGTTCGTCGCGTTGATTTTTGTAACCGTATGCGACAGCATGAGCGGAATATCGTAGTCTTTAAGACACTGCACGATGTTACGGTTAAGACCGGACGAATAGGGCATGAGTTCCACGCACGCCTTGACGGAGCAGCCCTCGAAGGTCATGCGGCGCGCCATTATAAGACCGATGTCGCCGCTTCCGAGAATAACCACTTCGCTTCCCGGCTTCAACCCTTCCATATTGACCAGTCTTTGCGCCGTACCTGCCGAGTATATACCCGAGCAGCGCGCTCCGGCAATGTTGATCGCACCTCTCGGGCGTTCGCGGCAGCCGCACGCGAATATAACCGCTTTGGCTTTAATCGTAACCACGCCCTGCTCGGCGTTCACATACGTCACTACCTTGTCGTTCGTCACGTTGATGACCGTGGTGTTAAGGCGGTATTCGATATTTCTTTCTTTGACTTTGTCGATAAAACGCTGAGCGTATTCGGGTCCGGTGAGTTCTTCTTTGAAAGTGTGCAGACCGAAACCGTTATGCACGCACTGATTGAGTATGCCGCCCAATCTCGGTTCGCGCTCGAGTATAACGATGTCGCGTTCGCCGGCGTCGTATGCGCCTATCGCAGCCGCAAGACCGGCAGGTCCGCCGCCTATTATAATAAGATTGCGTTCAGTCATTTTTTTCGTCCTCCTGCAGCCTGTCGATAAGCAAGTAACTGCCGCCGCCGTTTTTCGTGACGTTTTTCTGCTCGGTTTTGAGTTCGCGGGCGAGAATTTCCATTATTCTCGGCGTACAGAAGCCTGCCTGACATCTGCCCATACCGGCGCGAGTTCTGCGCTTTATTCCGTCCATGTCGCGTGCGCCCGGATTACGATGAATGGCTTCGACTATTTCGCCCTCGGTTACCGTTTCGCAGCGGCATACCATGTTGCCGTACAGCGGATTTTTCTTTATGAGTTCGTTTCTCTGCTCGTCGGAAAGCGACGCGAAGTGCGGTATGCCCTTGCGCTCGGAGATAAACGTGTTCTTTTCTTCCAGTTTAAGATATCCGGCTGCCCAGATAGCAAGGTCTTTGCCGATAGCCGGAGCAGAACTCAGTCCCGGCGACTCTACACCCAGGCAATTATAAAAGCCCGGCACTTCGGTTTCGCCGATTACGAAGTCGCCCTCGCTCACATGCGCGCGAAGTCCTGCAAACTGCGTTATTATGCCTCTTCTCGGCAGATCTTCAACCGTGAGAGAAGCCTGATTCCAGGCGGTAGCAAGTCCTTCGGCGGTGGTGTCCACGTCCAGTTTGCCCGGAATATCGGTCGCGGTGGGTCCGACCAGTATGTTGCCGTGAGCGGTGGGCGCGACCAGAACGCCTTTACCCATTTTAGTGGGGAGTTGGAACAGCGTGGTTTTGGTGATGTCGCCGTACGCTTTGTCCAGCAGTTCGTATTCGCCCTTTCTCGCGGTTATCGTGTACTTTTTCTCGCACAGCATATTATTGATGACGTCGCTGCACACGCCTGCGCAGTTTATAACCGCTTTAGCCGTGTAACGGGCGCCGTCCTCGGTTTTTACCACGAACAAGCCGTCCTCGTTGCGAAGCGATATAACGCGCTTGCCGAATTCGAATCTCACACCGTTGGTCGCCGCGTTCTCGGCGTACGCTATCGCCATTTCGTAGGGGCTTACTATGCCCGAAGTGGGAACGTACAGTGCGCTTA
Source organism: uncultured Clostridia bacterium (assembly GCA_934229275.1). Classification (GTDB taxonomy): domain Bacteria; phylum Bacillota; class Clostridia; order Christensenellales; family Pumilibacteraceae; genus Neoclostridium. The sequence goes on from CAKQDN010000003.1 coordinate 63,187, forward strand.
CGACCTTTTTGCTTATTCTCGGCTCGATTGCGCGCGCTTCGTCACCGCTGATGATTTTAAGTCCGCTGACGCCGTTCTCTCTGCCCTGTTCCAGAAGATTTTCCAGTTCCTCGTTGCCCTCTTCCGTAAAGTTAAGCACCATTGCGCCGTTTTCTTTATACGGGAAGTCGAGTTTGCGCGCCATTTTCGGAAAAAGTCCCGCGCCGCGCACGTTGTAGCGCGCTTTGAGCGTGCCGGGGTGAGCGTCGAAGCCGGCATGGACTATGCCCGAGTTGGCTTTTGTCGCGCCCGACGCCACGTCGTTACCCTTTTCCAGCACGAGTACGTCCGCGTTGTACCGCGAAAGTTCTCTCGCCGTAACGCAGCCCGTTATGCCTGCGCCGATTACGATTACGTCTGCCATTTATAAACCTCCATAAAAAAAGTTGCCCGAATACGCCGAAAAATACGACGATCGCGCAACTCCTAAACTCCTTACTGATCTTTTCGTGATGTAAATCTATTCAGTTTACGTTAATTTTACCACATCGCTCGCCGCTTGTCAATTATTTTTTACCGCCGCCGCCGACTTTTGCAAAATTTTCCGAAAATCGTTTGACATTTAAATCAAAATAGGCTATAATACTTTAGCATTGTGCGAAAAGGCTTGTTTTCGCCCGTGCGTTTTGCTTCCGTGGCTCAGCCGGTAGAGCAATTGATTCGTAATCAATAGGTCGGCGGTTCGAATCCGCCCGGGAGCTCCATGTTTTAAAGAAAGTTTGGTAAAGTATGCCAAACTTTTTTTTCGTTTAAATGACCTATTGCTTACGAATCGGTAGATTCGTAATACTTCGCTTCGCTCGTGGCGTTCGCTCGCTATGCTCGCTCGGCTGAGCAATAGGTCGAGGCGGCGCGAATCCGCCCGGGATCTCCATATTTTAAAGTCCGATAGAAAAATCGGGCTTTTTTCGTTTAAAACCTATTGCTTACGAATCCGAAGATTCGTAATACTTCGCTCCGCTCGTGGCGTTCGCTCGCTATGCTCTCTCGGCTGAGCAATAGGTCGAGGAGGTTCGAATCCGCCCGGGAGCTCCATGTTTTAAAGTCCGATAGAAAAAATCGGGCTTTTTTCGTTTAAAACCTATTGCTTACGAATCGGTAGATTCGTAATACTTCGCTCCGCTCGTGGCGTTCGCTCGCTATGCTCGCTCGGCTGAGCAATAGGTCGAGGAGGTTCGAATCCGCCCGGGAGCTCCATATTTTAAAGTACAGGTTTACAAGACCTGTATTTTTTATATCCTATTACTTACGAATCGGTAGATTAGTGATTTTATAGTATGCGGACAGTCGAGGACGCCTGTCCCTACAAAGGAGAACATATCTTGTTGCACTAAAATCGACCTTATTTAAAGGCCCCTTTTCGCAAAGGGGGCTGGCTCGTAGAGCCTGGGGGATCGATGGCTTGTTCTTTGTATCGGCGCAGGAAAAGCGGCTCGGTTAATCGACCGCATTTAAAGCCTCGCCCGGAGGGTGTGCGTGGCACGATTTATCGTGACGGAGAGGGTTATTTTATGCCGATTCATTGCATCAACGATTTTGATCCCACCGTCTTCTCGCTGTCGCTCGAATCCACCTCCCTTGCAAAGCAAAGGAGGCTTTAAAGAAGTCAATTTTAGCACACCAAAGTTTGTGCGCCTTTGTAGGGACAGGCGTCCGTTGGCTGTCCGAAATAATTAAATTACCCTCTCCGTCGGCTGACGCCACCACCTCTCCCGGAGTGAGAGGCTTTAAAGTGCGCCTTCAAAAATACACAAAAAAAGGTTGGTTTTTCCACCACTCAAGCAGAAAAACCAACCTTGATTTAATTATATCCCTAACTCAAAAGTTTTTTGCCCACTTTTTTTCAAAAAAGTGGGTGCTTACTTTTTTACAAAAAAGAAGGTCAGGCGGCGAACTGCACGTTTCCGCTCATTTTCTTGCGGATAGCCTCGGGCATTTTGATATTCGCGAACTGTTCTTCGGTGCCGTTGTAGACGAAATGCACGACTTTACGGAACGAAAATCCGCTGTTTTCGTCAATTTCCTTAAGGGTCGAGGGCAGAGTGATGTTTTCCAGCGAATAGCCAGAGCCGAACACGTCAAAATTAATTACGGTAATGCCCTCGGGTATGACGATACTCTGAAGATTCGGGCAACTCACGAACGCTCCCTCGCCAATACTTTCAAGCGTTTCGGGCATGGTGATTTCTCTGAGCCGCGTCGAACAGAACGCCCAATTACCGATGCTTTTCATATGACCGGACATAACGACCTTTTCAAGCGATTTACACTCCTGGAACGCACTTCTTCCTATTTCTTCCACGCTGCCAGGCAGAACGATTTCGGAGATGTTGGTTTCGTAGAAACAATGATAGGGAATGCTTTTTATTCCGTCGGGAATGTTCACCTTTCTCAGTTTCGCGCACTGCAAAAACGCACTCTCTCCGATTCCTTCCAGCGACGACGGCAAAACCATTTCGGTAAGGCGACTCATCCACAAAAACGCACTTTCTCCGATTTCCTTCAAGCCGTTACCCACGGTAAGTTCGGAGGCGTTGCAGTGCTGGAACGCATACGGTCCGATTACTTCCACGCTGTCGGGAAGATGGATTTTCTCCAAAGTCGTGACGTAAGAGAACGCAAAAGCGGTAATTTCGGTAATACCGTCCGGAACGGTGTATGTATACTTGTCGCGCTGCACGTTACCTGCCGCATAAGCGATAAACTTTTTGCCGTCCTTATCGACGAGATTGCCGTCTACGCTTTTATAATACTTATTGTTTTCGGCAACGCTGAACGCGGTAATCTTGCTGCTTTCCGCAAACGCGCGGTCGCCTATGTAAGAAACCGACGCAGGCACGGTGACTTCGGTTATCGCGGTGTGGGAAAACGCCAAATAACCGATACTCTTCAATCCTTCGGGCAGATCGGCGGAAGCGAGTTTATACTGTCTCCAAAGGCTGGTTGCCGCTATTCCTCTCGTGCCGCTGCGGAACGTGATTTTCTTCACTTCCTCTTTCTTCGTGCCCATAAACCAGCCGTCGAGATAATAGTTCTTGTTGTTCGCGCCTTCTTCCGATTCGTCGGATACCAATTCGCACGTTGCCGTGGAAAAAGAATTGCCGCATATCTCTTTAACGCTGTCGGGCAGTCTGACGCCCACAAGTCTTTCGCAACCGCTGAATGCCAACGAGCCGATATATTCTATGCCCGAGCCGAAACTGACGGAAGTCATCTCTTCGCAGCCCCTGAACGCCGAATCTCCGATGCTTTTCACGCTGCCCGGAATTTCCGCTTTTTTGATTTTATCGCAAGTACCGAAAGCATTGTTTGCAATACCTTTCGTACCTTTTCTTATCTCAACGCTTTCGATGTCCTCGTCGGCGGACACAGCCCACCTTCCGGCGTAATAAATTCCGTTCTCTTCTTCGAGCAGATTATCGCAGCCGTCGAACGCCGCTTCTCCGACTTCCGTTACGCTGCCGGGAATATAAATCGACTCGACGTCTTTATCTCCCATGAACGCGCGGTCGCCGATTCCTACCACCGCTTTTCCTTTGTACTCGGACGGAATTACTATGTTTTTATCCGTGCAGGTTCCTTTTGATACGACGTATGCGCTGCCGCTCGACGCGTCGATACCGATTTCGAGTCCGACGGACGGCTCTCCCGGATTTTCGGGCAGAACGTCGTCTTTGTCGCTCTTGCACGCCGCGAAAGAAAATGCGGTAATCGCCGTAAGAGCGCAGCAAATAACGGTAAACACCGCTTTCATCGTCTTTTTCATGTCTTATCTCCCATAAAGTTTTTTCTTTATTATACTACTTTACTTCCGCTCGGTCAAGTAAAAACGCCCTCTTTCCGTTCCATGAAAAAAGGGCGTTCTTCTTTACGTTCGTTTTATCTTTTACAGGACGCGCGAGAGGAATTCGCGCGTTCTTTCTTTTTTCGGGTTCGAGAAAATTTCCTCGGACGAGCCTTCTTCTTCGATGACTCCGTCGTCCATGAACACGACGTGCGTGGCGATGTCGCGCGCAAAGCCCATTTCGTGCGTTACGACCACCATGGTAAGTCCGCTTTTGGCGAGATCGGTCATAACCGACAGCACTTCTCCGACCATTTCGGGGTCGAGCGCGCTCGTGGGTTCGTCGAACAAAAGCACTTCGGGCTGCATCGCAAGGGCGCGGGCGATTGCGACGCGCTGTTTCTGTCCGCCCGAGAGTTGCGCCGGTTTAGCGTTGATAAACGCGCTCATTCCCACCATTTCGAGGTACTTTTTGGCGTTTTCTTCCGCTTCCGCGCGATTGACTTTAAGCACGCGGCGCGGTCCTATCGAGCAGTTCTGCAAAACGTTCATGTTGTTGAACAGATTGAACGATTGGAAAACCATGCCCACTTTACTGCGGAACGCCGAAACGTTTTTCGCGTTGACGATATTCTCGCCGTTTACGAAAATCTCGCCCGACGACGGCGTTTCGAGCATGTTTATACAGCGCAGAAGCGTACTTTTTCCGCTACCGGACGAGCCGATAATGCAGGTGACGTCGCCTTTATACACGTCGAAATTTACGTCGCGCAGCACTTCGTGGTCGCCAAAACTTTTTTTAAGGTGTTTTATGGAGATAATTTGTTCAGCCATTTTTGTCCTCCTCCGTCAGTTGTTCTTTTCACGGGCGTACGAGTCGGCGTCCATGTTCTGCGAGCCGAGTACGACGTAATTTTCTTTTCCGTCCATCTTCTTTTCGATAAGACGCAGCACGCGCGTTATGGTAAAGGTCAGGACGAAATAGATTGCGGCAACCAGCAGGTACGTCGCGAACAGATTGAAGTTGATCGCGGCGATGCTCTTTGCCTGGAAGAAAAGTTCTGTAAAGCCGATGATGTTAAGCACCGACGTATCCTTGACGTTTACGACGAATTCGTTTGCGACCGAAGGCAGGATATTGCGAAGCACCTGCGGCATGACTACGTTCGTCATGGTCTGAAAATGCGTCATTCCGATCGCAGCCGCGCCTTCGAACTGTCCTTTGTCGATCGAGATTATTCCGCCGCGCACTATTTCCGCCATATACGCGCCCGTGTTTATCGAAACTATTATAAAGCCGGCGAAAATGGGGTTGAGCGTCGTGCCGCCGTTAAGCAGCGCGAATCCCCAGAATATGACCATCGCCTGCACCATCATAGGCGTTCCGCGGAACACCTCTATGTACGCCGCGAATATCCAGTCGCCTATCTTTTTAAGCACGCGCAGAAACTTGTTTTTCGGCAGTTGCATAGTGCGGTAAATGCCGATGAGAATACCTATTATAAGTCCGATAATCGTGCTTATCAGCGACACTAAAAGCGTGTAGCCGACGCCTTTAAGCAGCCTTTTCCAGTAGCGCGCGAGTATGCTTGCGGCGGCTGCGAAAAAGTTTTTATTCGCGTCGGACGAATCCAGTGCGCCCTCTTCGTACAGCGAAATGGCGTTTTGGAGCATTTCGGCGCGCTCCTCTGCGCTTATTCCGGCGATCGCGCCGTTGACTTCGACAAGATACGAACTGCCTTTTTTAAGACCGACGGAAATCGCGACGTCGTTTTTCTCGACCTTGAAACCGGTCGTGTTGTTTTCGAGCGCGATAAAAGTAAAGTCTTTGTTTGCCGCGCAGTCCGCTCTCGCACCCGGGTCCTCGGCAACGTAGCCGTCTATCGTGCCGACCGAAAGCGCCGCAGCCATTGCCGGGAAGTCTTCCATCGGAGTCTGACGGATAATGCCGTACTCGCCGCCCTGCGCTTCGAGCGCGACGTCGTGGAAAGTTCCCTGCTGCGCCGCTATTTTCGCTCCCGACAAATCGGCAAGCGACTTTGCCCCGGAGTATTTTCCGTTCTTGCGCACGACGACGACCAACTGACTTTCGTAGTACGCGTCGGAAAAATCGATGCTCTCGCGGCGGTCGTCGGTTGCGCTCATGCCTGCGATTATGAAGTCGAGCGCGCCGCTCTGAACGCCGTTTATAAGTCCGTCCCAGGTGTACTTGACTATCACGAGTTCTTTATTCATGCTCTCTGCGATGCGCTTTGCGACCATGACGTCGTAGCCGTTCGCATAGCCCTCGTCGTTGCTTATCTTTACCGAGCCGTACTCCTCGTCCTCTCGCGTGTAGTTGAAAGGAGCGTATCCGCACTCCATTCCCACGCGCAGTTGTCCGTTCGTTTCACGCGAATCGCACGCCGTAAGACTAAGGCACGACAGCGCGATTATCAGCACGAGCGTGACGGATAATACTTTTTTTACCGCTTTTTTCATTGCTTTTCTCCTTAAAAGAAAACGTTTTCCGCAAATCCACTCGGGGGAAGTTTACGGAAAACGGTAAAAAGCAATCGAAAAATTTCAATAATTGAAAAAAAGATTAACCCGATAGCGCTCCGCAAGTTACCCTGCGACAGTCTGCAACGTGTTACCTTGCAGCCCAACCGCGCTCACCGAACGGAACGACAGAGCGAAGTTTCGGCAGACTTCCCTTTCGGCGAGATATGTTCCGTTTTACCTCTCGCTTACTGATAAAGTCCGCGCCTCTACGTGAATTATGCGTGTATTTTAGCAGTTTTTCTCACGTTTGTCAACCGTTTTTAACGCATTTCGACATTTTTTCTCGTTTTTTATGCAGAAAAGGAGTGTGAGCATGGGGAGAAACAATATCGGCATTATATTGTAGGGACAGGCGTCCGTTGGCTGTCCGTTTACTTTTTGAAAAAAATAAAACAAAAACTTTTAAGTCAGGTGTGCGTTAATGTCAAGGTTTGGTTTTTCTACTTTGACCGTATTTAAAGCCTCGCCCTTCGGGAGAGGTGGCGGCGTCAGCCGACGGAGAGGGTTGTTTTACGCCGATATATTATATTAACGATAATAATCCCACCGTCTTCTCGCTATCGCTCGAATCCACCTCCCTTGCAGAGCAAAGGAGGCTTTAAAGATGTCAATTTTAGCGCACCAAAGTTTGTACGCCTTTGTAGGGGAGGGGTCTCCCCTCCCGTTAAACAGACAGCCAACGGACGCCTGTCCCTACAAAAGAAGCAGCGTATTTATTCCCAAAACAATTGACCTTATTTAAAGGCCCCTTTTCGCAAAGGGGGCTGGCTCGTAGAGCCCGGGGGATCGAAAGCGTTGACTATGTATCGGTCGAATTTTAAATTACCCTCTCCGTCACGGCAGAGCCGTGCCACCTCTCCCGGAGTGAGAGGCTTTAAAGATGTCGGTTTAAGCGCACTCGGCTTGTTCTATTATGTAGGGGAGGGGTCTCCCCTCCCGTTAAACGGACAGCCAATGGACGCCTGTCCCTACAATAAGAAGTCAATAGTGCGTCTATCTACACAATTAAAAAACAAGGTCGGTTCATCCGCTACGCATAAGCAGAAAAACCAACCTTGTTATTAACAACAACCCTAACTCAAAAGTTTTTTGGTTACTTTTTTACGAAAGAGAAGGCGGGAGGGGGAACCCCTCCCCTACAAATTCTCATAAACCGAGTACATTACAAAAGTTTTGTTTTTTATCCGAGCATAAGCAGAAAAAACACTTCGGCAATATCTTTCCTAACTCAAAAGTTTTTTGCCCACTTTTTTTTCAAAAAAGAAGGTTGATTTCTCCGCCACGCACAAGCAGAAAAACCAACCTTGATTTTTTATTTACTAACTCAAAAGTTTTTTGCTTACTTTTTTACAAAAAAGTAAGTTATAAGGACTTGACCACGAAATCGCGGTAAATGACGTTGGCGGTGTGCTGATACACGTCGATACCGGTGATGACCTTTTCCGGCACCTGCACGTTGTAGGCGAAAATATTATCGACGTACACCGAAAGCGTCGTTCCGCGCTTGATAAACTTCATGAAATGCACGCCTTCCCACAACCTGTTGCCGTAGTACACGCTCGACGGCGACATACCCTTGACGTCGGTGTACACGGCAGGCTGATAGCAATTCTGCAGCGTGCGCGTAACGTAATTGCTGCCGTCGTAAATGAACTTGATGTGGAACTGCCCTGCTCCGTCCTTTATGCCGTTCACCTGATAGCGATAGGACACCTCGTAATCGCCGAGAGAAAGACCTCGTATTTCCTTTCTTCCGCAGCCGGGCAGACTTCCGTTGCCCTGCCAGTACTGATTGACGTAGAACACGCGTTCGCCGTACACTATATTGCCGCCCGCAATCGGAACGCTGTCGGACTTATCGTCGCAAATGGCAAGCGTCGTCTTGATCTCCGCAAGGAAAATGTCGTTTCTTCTTCTCAGCCAGTTTTTGCCGCGGTTAATCTGAGCCTCCCACTGCTGCAAGGACTGCTCCTGCGCCCAGCGGATAATATTATAGTTGACGACGGGTCGAATCTCGGCAGCCGACTTTTCGAGCACGGGAATGGTCTTTTGCGGCGACAACTGATTCCCCGTGAGTTCGACGGCGCGTGCGTAAAGCCGTTCGCGGAAGCCCTCGTTGGCAAGTGCGCGGCTGAACAGATTATACTTAGCCATCGACCAGTTCGAGGCTATCGACCACAGATTGGTGCAGTCGCCGCCGAGCGAGCGGTCTTCTATGCTCATATCGAGGTCGTGCAGAATAAAGCGCAGTTTGCCGTCGGTGTAGGGATTGCCTGCCTTTACCTTGCTTACTCTCCACACGCGGTGGTTGTTATTGTTGCCGACGAAGTCCCAGTTGCCTGCCCACCCCTGAACTATCATGCAGTCGATCATGCTCTTTTCGTCCACATACTTATCGAAAAACGCGTTGAACACGTCGTCGTAGACGAAATTGTTTTCGGGATTATTGAGGTATGCGTTCATCTCCTCGATAAAAGCGTTGGCCGCCTCTTCGTCGCCGTCGGAAACGTGATAAACTCCGCCCGTGTAGTCGAAATACTGCACGTTGTCTTTCTTGACGTCGTAATTGGTTTTAAGGTACGCGTCGGAATAATGTTCGCGCAGGTAATACATACCCCAGAACTCGCCGTTCAAGTACACGAGCGCGGGCTTTATAGCCGAAGTCGCGACGTTTAAGTCCTCGGC